>JAPPPS010000118.1:0-3304 GCA_028817405.1 Gammaproteobacteria bacterium | reverse complement strand
GATTCCTTCGCCGGTTCCGGCACCACTGCGCATGCGGTGTTGGAACTCAACAAGGAAGACGGCGGCGACCGCAAGTTTATTTTGGTGGAATGCGAAGATTACGCCGACACGGTCACCGCCAAGCGGGTGCGGCGCGTGATTAAAGGCATCCCCAAAGCCAAAAACGAAAATCTGAAAAAAGGTTTCGGCGGGACTTTTGCGTTTTGCAAGTTGGGCCAGGAACTCAACATCGAAAACATGCTGCGCGGCAAGAATTTGCCGGATTACGATATTCTCGCGCGCCATGTCGCCTACACCGCCACCGGCGCGACCATGGACAAAATCAAACCGGGCAAAGACCATTACTTCGGCGAGACGCCGGACTACCGCATGCACATGATTTACCGCCCGGACTTGGAGTTTTTGCGCTCCAAAGAATCCGCCTTGACCGAGTTGACGGCCGAGCGCATCGGCAAAGCGGCGCGCAACAAAAACAAAACCGCGCTGGTGTTTGCGCCGTGGAAATTCATCTCGCAAAAAGACCTGACCAAAGAGGGCGTGACTTTTTGCCAACTGCCGTACGCCATTCATCAACTGTTCGGGTTCGGGGACTAAAGTTATGCGCCCGAAAGAGTTTCAGGAAAAGGCGCTGGAGACATTTTCCAATTTTCGGCGCGACTTGAAAGAGTTTGAGGCGAAGACGAAGAAGCGCGTGTCGGCTTTGGAGGCGGGCGAGGCCGAAGTGAAGGACGACGACCGCGACCACTTCGCCAACGCCTGGGAAGAATGGGCGCGGCGGGGGTTGCTGCCGCAAGTGCGGGGCGAGGACGGCGCGCTTTATCCGCCGCAATACGCGCGGCGCAAAGACAGCCGCGGCCGCATCGTGCCGCATGTGTGCTTGAAGTTGCCGACCGGCGGCGGCAAGACGCTGCTCGGCGTGGCGGCGGTGGAGCGTTTGAGACCGCGCGCCGGGCTGGTGCTGTGGATTATGCCGTCGCGGGCGATTCACAAGCAGACGCTGAACGCTTTCGCCCACCGCATGCATCCGTACCGCCAGTGGCTGGAGCGCGCCTGCGGCGGGCGGGTGAAGTTACTGCGCAAACGCGACGGCTTTTCGCTGTCCGATGTGGAAAGTTATCTGTGCGTGATGCCGGTCATGCTGCAGGCGGCCGACCGCCAGGGCGGGAGTTTTTTAAAGATTTTCCGCGACACCGGGAAATATCCCGGGTTCTTCCCGGAGCCGGACGACAAAAAAGCGAACGATGAAATGTTGCGCGAGCATCCCGATTTGCATACCACCAATGATGATGGCGCGGCCGGCGCGGTCAAGCACAGTTTGTTCAACGCGCTGAAAATCGCCCGCCCGATAATCGTGCTGGACGAGGCGCACAACGCCTACACGGAAAACCGCCGCCGCCGGCTGTGCGAGTTTAACCCGCGCTTTGTGCTGGAACTCTCGGCCACGCCGGCGTTGGGCGTGAGCAATATTTTGGTGGATGTGCCGGGCGCGGATTTGAAGCGCGAGGAAATGATTAAGTTGCCGCTGAACATCCACAACTTCGAGAACGCCGACTGGAAATACACGCTTTCCAAAAGCAAGGAGCGCCTCGACCGTCTGGAGCGGGAATCTCGCAAGTTGCAGGGCGAAAGCGGGCGTTATATCCGTCCGATGATGCTGATTCGCGTCGAGCGCGTGGGCAAGGAGCAGCGCGACGGTCAGCACATTCACGCCGATGATGTGCGCGATTATTTGATGACGCAGTTGAAAGTGCCGGCCGCGCACATTCGCCGCAAGACCGCGGAGAAGGATGAAATCGCCGACGAGGATTTGTTGTCGCCTTACTCCACGGTGCGGTATATCCTGACCAAAGACGCGTTGCGCGAGGGCTGGGATTGCCCGTTCGCTTATATCCTGACGCTGCTGGACTCCACCAACACGGCGCGCGCGCTGACGCAGATGACCGGGCGCGTGCTGCGCCAGCCGGACACCGAGTTGACCGGGCGGGCGGCGCTGGATGAATCGTATATCTATTGCTTTGACCGTGATGTCGGCGACGCCATCGCGCAAGTCAAACGCGGTTTGGAGCAGGAAGGCATGAGCGACTTGGCGGAGTTCGTGCAAAGCGGCGGCGACCGGCCGGCTGGCGGCGTGGTGCACACAATTCGCCGCCGCAAAGCGTTCCGCGACATGCAGATTTTCCTGCCGCATGTGCTGCACCGCATGGCCGGCAAAAGCAAGAGATACCGCCGGTTGAATTATGAAAAGGATGTGTTGGGCGGCGTGGATTGGAACGCCATCGCCGGCGCGCCGCTGGACATCAACACCGCCGAAGTGGACGAGATGCGCGAAATCGCCAGCCGCGTGGACTTGCCCGGTTTTGATTTTGACGACGGCGCGGTGCAATCCACGCTGGAGACCGACGAGCAATTGGCGGTGGAGTTTTTCACCCGGCGGGTGTATGAAATCCTGCCCAATCCATGGCTGGCCGGGCATATCGTTGCGCGGATGTTTGCGTTTTTGCGGCGGCGGTACGACGACCGGGGGATTTTTGAACGCCGCTATCATCTGTCCGAAATTCTCAAGCAGCGGCTGATGTTGTTGGTGGACCACGGGGCCGGGGAAATCTTCCGCCACAAGTTGGAAAGCGGCGACATTCGGGTGGAACTGGTGGCCGATGACAGTGGTTTTGAACTGCCGCAGGAGTTTGAGATTCTGTTGGGCGAGGGGCAGCAGGCTAAAATATTTGACCACTACGGCGAGCCGCCGGAGAAGTCGCTGTATCAGCCGCTATACGCCAAAGAATTCAACGGCCTGGAAAAGGAGTTCGCGCTGTATCTGGACGGCCACAGCGCGGTCACTTGGTGGCATCGTTTCGCGGCCCGTCAGGACTACGGCCTGCAGGGCTGGCGGCGGCACCGGGTGTATCCGGACTTCGTCGTGTGCGTGGGCAAGCGGCGCGGCGATGCCTGCCGGGTGCTGGTGCTGGAAACCAAAGGCATGCAATTAGCCGGCAACCCCGACACCGACTACAAGGAAAAACTGCTGCACGCGCTGGAAGATGCCAAGCCGCATGCGGTGGAATACGGCAGTTTGCGCCGCAGAGGGAAAAAACAACATCCGATGTCGTTGCGGATGTTGTTCGAGGATAATTATCGGGAGCGGTTTGGGATGTTGGTGGGCGAGGCGGAGGCGTAGCGACGGGGAATTGAAGCGGCGACGGATTCGCGCCGGGCGTTGGCGGCGGGTTAATTCACCAACTTCCCGATTAAGTCGGCGATGGCGCGGGCGAATTCGCTTTCGAGCGGGAAGGAGAGCATGCCCATG
>JAPPPS010000073.1 GCA_028817405.1 Gammaproteobacteria bacterium | reverse complement strand
ACTGACGGTGAATGTACGGCTCCAGCGTCTTGTACTCCGGCGTCATCTTTTTATACTCCAACTGATACCGCCGCTTCGGGTCGCCGGTCTGGAATTGATTTAAGCGCGCTTCGGCGTTGGCGGCGACACCGACTTTATACATGCCGGGATAAGCCGGATTGCTGATGACATACACATATTTTTTCGGGCGTTCGTCGCTTTTGCCTCGTTTCGGCGGCGTGGTGGAAAAATTTGCCGCGCCGCGGAACAGGTCCGGCGGCACCTCGGTGGTCAGCCGCCGCTCGATTTGATTCCACGCTTCCTTGGCGACATCGATGCCGACCCATTGGCGCGCCAAACGCTCGGCCGCTATGCAGGTGGTCGCGCAGCCGCAGAACGGATCCAGCACCAAATCGCCTTTCCGCGAGGAAGCGGCGACGATTATTTCCAGCAATTGCAGCGGTTTCTGCGTCGGCCATCCGGTGCGTTCTTTTGACATGTTATTAATCGCCGGAATGTTCCAGTAATCCACCATCCCTTTCGGCTTTCCCCGCATCATCGCGGATGTGGAAGGCACCAGCGGCTTTTCAAAGAAATAGGAATTGCTTTTGCTGTAAAAAAATATCATGTCGTGCTTGCGCGAATAAAAGCGCTTGCTGCTTCCGCCCAAGCCGTAGCACCAGACAATTTCATTGCGGAAATTGCCGTCGCCAAAGATGCAGTCCAGCACCGCCCGCAACCCCCAGTTCATGGTCGGGTCGCAATGCAAATACAAACTGCCGGTCTTCTTTAGAATCCGATGGCATTCGATTAACCGAATCGCCATATAAACGAGGTAACAATAGTTGTATGAATTACCGATGCCGCGGATGCCGGTCAAAAAGGAATACAGGTCAAAATTTTCCTGCCGAAACTCCTCCACCCACTCGTCCTTGATGTCCTCCTTGGCGAACAAGTCCATGAAACTCGCGCCCTCGGCCTGCGAACCAATCGGCGCAGTGAATTCCTTCTTCTTGTTGAACGGCGGGTCGGCGTAAATCAAATCCACGCACTCGGAATTAATCCCGCGCAAGAAGTCCAAGTTGTCGCCGAGAAACACGGTGCGACTTTGGATGTTCGGTTTCATGTCAGTTTGCCGTCTTGTCATCATTCGTATCAGCCGGCGTTATGCCCGACCAAATCATTTTGCGCGGGGCGGTAACGCTTGATGGCGTCGATGATGGCGTCGAGTTCGCCCGGCACCCATTCATGGTCACCGTCGAACTCGCGGTGAATGTACGGCTCCAAGGTTTTGTATTCGGGTGTTAGAATTTTGTATTCCAGTTGATACCGCCGCTTCGGGTCGGCGGTTTGGAATTGATTCAAACGCGCTTCGGCGTTGGTCGCCACGCCGACCTTATACATGCCCGGATAAGCCGGATTGCTGATGACATACACATATTTTTTCGGGCGCGCATCGGTTTTGCCGCGTTTGGGCGGCGTGGTGGAAAAATGCGGTTCGCCGCGAAACATATCGGCCGGCACTTCCTTTTTCAAGCGGCATTCAATCTGATTCCACGCTTCCTTGGCGACATCGATTCCCACCCATTCACGCCCCAAAATTTCCGCGGCAATACAGGTCGTAACGCAGCCGCAGAACGGGTCCAGCACCCAGTCGCCGGGATGGCTCGATGCGATGATAATTCGCTCCATCAAAGCGAGCGGTTTTTGCGTCGGCCAGCCGACCCCTTCGTCGCCTTGGACGAAGTTGATGTCTTCCCAGAGGTTGCTCTTCGGCGTGCCTTTGGATTCCGACAGATAAACTTTCTTTCGCACACCGCCGCTTTTTGATATGTGCAGGCGGTCTTCCGCGTCAAATTTCTGCAGCGTTTCAAGCGTGTTGAACCACCGCTTGTTCAGCCCATTGAAAGTGAACGGTTTTTGCTTCCCGTAGCCGCCAAGCGCGGTGTTGGAATACAGCGGCGCGGTCATATAACGCCCGCGTTTGTCCCGGTAGCGGTATGATTTGGAGACATGTTCGTCGGACAACGGGTCAAACAGCGTGTTGAAAGTAAACTTGTCGCCTTTGGTGTAGTGAAAAACATTGTTCGTGCGGTTGCCGAACTTTCGTTTGCGCGCATCATTTTTATTCGGCGCGGATTTCCAGATGATGTCGCCGCGGAAGTTTTTCTCCGAGAAAATGCAGTCGAGCAGCAGTTTAAGATAATGCGACATGGTTTGGTCGCAATGCAAATAGAACGAGCCGCTGCGCTTCAAGACGCGGTGACATTCCAGAATTCGAATCGCCATATAGACGAGATAGCAATAGTTGTACGAATTGCCGATGGCTTTGATACCGCTCAAATACGAGTGCAATTCGAAATTCTCGTGGCGAAACGCATCCACCCATTCGTCCTTGATATCCTCTTCGGCGAACAAGTCCAAGAACCCCGCGCCCTCGGCCTGCGAACCAATCGGCGCAGTGAATTCCTTCTTCTTGTTGAACGGCGGGTCGGCGTAAATCAAATCCACGCACTCGGAATTAATCCCGCGCAAGAAGTCCAAGTTGTCGCCGAGAAACACGGTGCGACTTTTGATGTTCGGTTTCATGCCGGTTCTCCGCCTCGCCACAGCTCATTCTCGCTGATGTCGATGTCCGCGCCCCAACTCACCGCATAGCCGCCCGGCTCCACGGTCACCGCCTTGAACAGCGCCGGATTTTTAAGCGGCGCAAACATCTCCCGCGCGAGCAGCGCGCTGATGTCATACCGCCGCGACTCGTCGCCCGCAAACTCCACGACCAACACACGGTCGGAGACGGCCTTGGCGGCGGTGATTTTGGGCGGGCGCATGATTAATCGAACAGGCTGAGATTACCCATTTTCTTGTCGACGGCTTTGGGTGGGGGCATGCTGCGACTGTGCATTTTGCGTGTCGGCAATAACCGCCGTTCCTGATGCCACCAAAAACAGCATCGACTTGCCACCGCCGCCGAATTCGCTGCAATCCAGGTCGACACCGATGACGGCATTGGCGCCGATGGAATGCGCTTCTTTTCACAGTTCATTGAGATTGGTGTCCGATGTTACCGTTGTAACGGTGGAGAAATCGGGCGTTTGGCGAGGTCGACATGAGCCGCCGACCGCGGGGCGGCAAGCGGCGCTCCGGCCGTGGCTGGGGCGAGAAATGTGACGCTGTCGTAGTGGTCATCCAAAGCGACAAACAGCCCATTGCTTTCGACCCATTTTCGCATTCGGCTGTTGCAACTATCGCGCCAAGACAATACCTCAATGCGCCAGCCGCGCGTATGCATGCGCTCGATGTCGGCGTGAAATCCGACCCCATCGTAGAATCCGGCGCCATCGCCGGTCATCAAAACAACGATGCCGGGGTCGCCGTTATAATCCAGAGCGTGGCGCAACATGTGAGTCTGCAACGCTTGGTCGATGCCTTGCTCGCGGCCGGATGTCTCGCCGCGCTCAAACAACTCCACGCTCACGCCTTCCGCTTCAAGGCGATTCCATACCATGCGCAATTCCGGCGGCACCGAACCGACGGCAATCGCTCTCTCAACCGGCCGCCCGGCATGCGCCAGCCGGAGTAGGTTGCCGAAATGCAGGCGCACACGCCAGCGCGTATCATCGCCTTCATGGTCAACAGCCGCTTCGCGCGCGCCGATGAAGATGTTGGAGTTGTCCCAGTAGATGAATGCTTTTTCCATGACGGATAATTGGGCGGATTGATGGTGTCGGCGATTATAACCCGATATCGGTCTTATGCGGGCGCGGCCAGATGCGAAGGTAAGCCGTCACAAAAAACAACTTGACGACAATCCCGTGGAAAACGCGCGATTTCGGGCATGACTCACGGGTCATCGCTGGGTAAGGCGAAATACTAACATTAGGATGTAAAGAACGGGGCGGAGCCATGATTTTACTCAAAGTGAAACGAATTCCGCTTGTTGTTTAACCAGCCGGGGAGCCATTTCTCACCCGACTCGATGAAATCTTTGATTTCATTTCGAGTAATGCAGGTTACATTATCCGCATCTGTGCCAGTATAATGCTCGTTCAGTTGCCACAGAAACCACCGGCCGGATTTATATTGCTCCCGATTGATTTCAGTATCACCGATTTTGACTTGCGTGTAGGCAAGTTCACCAGTGGTCAAGTGCTTTGCGAGAAATTCAAATTTCATCGTGCTACCCTTGCGCGAATGCGGAATAACTCGCCACCCTTTATACTGAAGATATAAAAACAAAATATCTTCCGCTTCTTCAGCATCGAGCATATCGAACAATGTCATGTTGCTCTTATCGATCGGATAAAACTTTTGGAATTGATTCCACATGTATTTCGAGTATTCGAGAATGTGCTTTCCTGAAACTCTTTGCACGACATTGCCACGCCCATTGAACGATGAAACAACTTTGCCCGGCACTTGGTCCGCTTCGACCTCATAAATCGAAGCGCACCGAAAAATATTTTCCACGCCATACCTCTGACCATTAGCGACCAAGGATGGGTCGTAATACTCCCACCCGCTGATGATGCGCGCAAGAAAGTGTTTGCCAGCGTGTTCGTCTCCGACACCACGGGTCCACACCAGGTCATCTTCGGCGACGTTGTTTTTAATATACGCCACCGGATTAATATTGTCGTATCTTTGCATCGCTTTCTCCTCGTATTCGGTCCAGTTACGAGTGGCGGATAATTCATCATGGACATCCCAGCCAATGCCAAGCACGTTATTATCCAAGCAATACTGAAAAGTATCGCTCAGGTCGGCGTCGCCGCCGGACGGATTGATTTTGATTCTAAAAACATTCATTTCACAAAACCAACTTCTTCTCCGCCGGCTCCAAGTTGTCGTAGTTCCACAACTGTTTGCCGGAGACGAATTTTTTCATGTTCT
>JAPPPS010000114.1 GCA_028817405.1 Gammaproteobacteria bacterium | reverse complement strand
GCCGGCAACAGCGGAATTGACGGTGCCGATGTTGCGGTACTTTACACGCTCAAATCCCACCCCGCCCACCCCTCCGCGACAGCCCCCACCGCCACGCCTACGGTCTCCCCCACCGTCACGCCCGCGGTCTGTTGAGCGGGCGTCCAAAGTCCCCCGCTCGTGGGCGGGGGCAGGCTTTAATTAACCTTGGCGAACAAGCAACAAAAAAAGACTCTGGTCTCCCGTTCTTCGACGGGAGTTGCGGTGTGATTCTCGACCCTTGCGGCTATTCAACTATTGCGTGCTATACGGCGGACGGCCCAGGCGCAGGCGCGCCATGGTGCCGACTTGGTGGTCGGGGAAGCGCTCCAGGATGTCGCGAAAGGCTTTTTCGGCCTCCGGGTAGGCGCCGATTTCGTGCTGGATGGTGGCGGTTTTCAGTAGCGCTTCCGGCAGTCGGGAACTGTCCGGGTAGCGCGTGACCACGGCCGTGAATCCCTCCAGCGCGGCTTCGTATTCGCGGTTGACATACTGCGCTTCGGATTTCCAGTAGACCGCGTCATCCGCCAATTGGCCGTCGGGCCAGGTGTCGGCGAGGGCTTGAAAACCCTCGATGGCGTCGTCGTAGCGACTCTGTTTCAGGAAGCCGAAAGCCAGGTCGTACGCCTGCTGCTCCTGCACCGACACCGTGGCGGCGTCGGCGTCGGCCTCGGCGGCCGCGTCATCGACGCCGGCCGCCGGCGCGTCGGCGAGCGCGGCGGTGGCGGACGGCGCGCCAAGCGCAATCGCGCTGTCGCCGAGGCCGGAGAGTAGCGGGTCCAACACCGGCGTGACCACCGTCAGGCCCGGGTCGGCGGCCGGCCCGGCCGGGGCCGCCACCGCTCCGCCGGCCGCGCCCGGCAGCGGCAACAAGCGCATGTCGCGCTCCAACTTAAGCAGGCGGCGGTCCAGGTCTTGGAACAAATTCTCCCGCTGCCAGCGGGCGGTTTCCTGCGCGGCCGATTCGCGGTCGCGGTCAAACTGGATTTCCTCGACCGCGTTCAGGAGTTTTTTCAACTCCTCTTTCAACTCGGTGAGTTGCTCCAGGGCGCGCAGGGTTTCCGGGCTGGCGGCGGCCGGTGGCGGGGCCGGGGCCGGCGTAACCGCGGCCGCCGGCGTCGCCGCCGGCTGCGGCGTCGCTTGCTCGACGGTGGCCGGCGGGGCCGGCGGCACGCAACCGGCAACCCCGGCGGCAACCGCCAACACCGCCGCCAACAACGTCGTGAACAACGTCGCGGGCCCGGCCGGCGCAAAATACCGCACTGCGCCGGCCGCGTTTTTCATGGGATTTTCACGCATGGTTCAGGCCCGAGTGTGCCGCCGCCCGCTACTGGTACAGCAGTTCCACGCGGCGGTTCAGGCCCCAGGCGCTCTCGTCGTGGCCGAGCGCGACCGGGCGCTCTTCGCCGTACGAGATGGTCTGGATGCGCTCGCCGCCGACGCCCATGGCCTGCATCAGGTCGGCCACGGATTTGGCGCGGTCTTCGCCGAGGGCGAGGTTGTACTCGCGCGTGCCGCGCTCATCGGCGTGGCCCTCGAGGATGATTTGGGTCGCGGGGTTGCGCAGCAAATTCCGCGCATGCGCGCGCACCACCGCGTCCGCCTCCTCGCGCAGCAGACTGCTGTCGTAGTCGAAATAAACCACGCGCTGGCTGAGCAGTTCGTCGTCGCCGGCCTCGGCGGTGCCGGCCGCGCCGGCGGCGCCGGTGGAGCCGTCCAACGCTTGGCCGTCGGTGCCGCCGTCGTCGAGGCCGGTGGCGCTGGCGTCGCCGGAGTCGGCGCCGGCCACGCCTTCGACGGTTTCGATTTCCACTTCGGCGTCGTCGACCACCGACTGGCGGCCGCCGCAGCCGGCCACCGCGAGCGCGGCGGCGGCGATGATGAGATGGGTTGCTAATCTACGCATGATGAAGTCCTCAGGGGTTGGGTTGATGGATTGGGTATGGGCTCAAACGCGCGAAGTCGAACTCGGTCGAACTCGGTCGCACTCGGTTGAATTCAGCACTCAGCGCGCGCGGTTGAACGGCGACCAGGCCGGCTCGCGCACCGCGCCGTTCTCGTTTTGCAGGCGGATAATCTGCTTGACCCGGCCGTCGGTCGAGACCGCGGCCAGCACCTGCGCGCCGCCGGAGTGGGTGGCGTACATAATCATTTCCCCGTTGGGCGCGAAGGTCGGCGATTCGTCATGGTCGGTTTCGGTCAGCGCGGTCACGCTTCGGTCTTGGGCGGAGTATAGCGCAACTTGGTAGCCGTTGCCCTGATTCGTGACCAGCGCGATGGATTTGCCGTCGTGCGAATAATTGGCGTTGGCGTTGTATTTGCCGTGGATTTTGGGGTGCGTGACCGCCTGCGCCGCGCCGCCGGCCGCGGCCACGCGGTAAATCTGCGGCGTGCCGCGCCGCCCGGAGGTGAACGCGATGGTGCCGCCGTCCGGCGACCAGGCCGGCTCGGTGTCGATGGCCAGGTTGCGGGTCAGGCGGCGCAAACTGCGGTCCGCCAGGTCGTAGATGTAGATGTCGGGGTTGCCGTCTTTGGAGAGGGTCAGCGCCAGGCGGTTGCCGTCCGGCGACCACGCGGGCGCGCCGTTGATGCCGTGGTGGCCGGCCACGCGTTCGCGTTCGCCGCTGCGCAGTTGCTGGATGTAAATCATCGAGCGTTTTTTCTCGAACGACACATACGCGAGTTTGCCGCCGTCCGGCGACCACGCGGGCGAGAGAATCGGCTGGCGCGACTCCAAAATGGTCTGCGCGCCGTGGCCGTCCGCGTCCGCGACCCGCAGCAAATAACGCTGGCGCGGGGCCGCGCCGTGCACGGTGACGAACGCGATGCGGGTGTCGAAAGCGCCGGGGGTGCCGGTCAACGCCTCGAAAATGGCGTCGCTGATTTGGTGCGCGACTTTGCGCAGGCGGCCGCCGGGGACCACGAATTTTTTCCCCGCCAACACGGTTTCACGGAACACATCGAGGAGTTGGAATCGCACCTCAAATTGGTCGTCGCCGGTTCTCATCACGCGCCCGACCACCAGCGCTTCGGCTTGGATGAGCCGCCAATCCTTGAACTGCACCGCGCGCGCTTGGTGCGGCCGGCTCAAAAAATCGCCGCGCGGCAACGGCGCGAACTTGCCGCTGCCGCTCAAGTCGGCCTCGATAATCGCGGCCGGCAGGTTGGCGGTGGCGGCGCTGACGCCCTGCAGTTGGAACGGCACCACGGCGATGGCAATCGCCGCCTCGACGCCGCGCGTGACTTCGATGGTCAGCACCGCGGCGGCCGGCGGCGCGGCGGCAAACAACGCGGCGGCTAATAGGCCGGCGCGGGCGCGTCCCCGTGGCATGGCGCGGTTAACCGTCATCGGGCGCGAATTTGAAGTTGAATTCCTTGATGAACTCATAGTATTTCGGCTCGGCGGGGAACGGTAGCGGCGAGGCGCGCTGTACCGCAATCACCGCCGATTCGTCAAATAACCGGTCGCCGCTGCTCTTGGCCACGCGGGCGAAAGTCACCGCACCGTCGCGGGCGACTCTAACCCGAATCAGCGCGGTCAGACCAGACGAACTGCCGGCCGGCCGCCGCCAAACGCTCTCGACCGCTGCCTTGATGCGGTCTTTCAGCGCGCCCAATGCGTTGGCGGCCGCGGCGCGGGTTTGCGCCAGTTGTTTCTCGGCGCGGCGTTTCGCTTCCGCTTCTTCCGCCCGGCGTTTTTCTTCCGCCTTGCGCGCTTCCTCGGCCGCGAGTTGTTTTTTCAACGCCTCCTCGGCGCGGCGTTTGGCTTCGGCCTGACGTTTTTCCTCGGCTTTGCGAGATTCTTCGGCTTGGCGTTTCTCTTCCGCTTGGCGTTTGCGTTCGGCTTCCTCGGCCACGCGTTTGCGCTCGGCCTCAGCCTGTCGCTTTTTCTCCGCCTCGAGTTTCTTTTTGCGCTCGACTTCGGCCTGGCGTTGTTTTTCCGCCGCGGCTTTTTTGCGAGATTCTTCCTGACGCTTTTTCTCCGCGGCCGCGGCTTGTTCGAGTTCGCGTTTCTGTTCCGCCAATCTTTTCTTTTCCTGCAACGCGGCCGCCGCTTGCTGTTCGGCTTGCCGGCGTTGCGCTTCCGCGGCCCGGTCTTTTTCGATTTGCGCGCGGAGGTCCCGCTCGGACACCGCCACCGCTTGAATCACCGCGGCGCCGCCGCGCTCGACGGTGTCCACCCAAGTGAAACTGTACAGCAACAACGCCAGCAGCGCGCCGTGAACGACGACGGTGAACAGCAGCGCTTTGGAAAACCGGGCGAAGCGCAGCAGCGGGTTCGGCATCACGGCGATTCGGTCACCAAGCCCACCGACTCGACTCCCGCGGCCTGCAGCAGCACCATCGCGCGCACCACATCGGCGTACGCGGCCGCGCCGTCGCCGCGCACCAAGAACGGTACCTCCGGATTGCGCCGCAGCACCGCGCGCGCTTTCACTTCGATGTCGCGGGCCGAGGCCGCGGCCTCGCGGTCGTCGTTCAAGTAGTAGTCGCCGCCGGCGTCGACCGTGACCACGAACGGTTCCTTGTCTTCATCCGGCAACACTTCCGCCGGCGCTTGCGGCAGGTCAATTTTCACACCTTGACTTAACAACGGCGCGGTGACCATGAAAATAATCAACAGCACCAACATCACATCGATGTACGGCACCACATTAATCTCGCCCATCAGGCGTTTCTTGCGGCTGTATCTTAAATGACTCATGACGATGTTTTGGCCGGGTCTTGGCGGTTGACGATGCTTAAGAATTCTTCCATGAACACTTCATAACGGTTGGTTAACCGCTCCGCGGTGTGGGCGAAACTGTTGTACGCGATAACCGCGGGAATCGCCGCGAACAAGCCCATGGCGGTGGCGATGAGCGCTTCGGAAATGCCCGGCGCGACTGACGCAATCGTCACTTGCTGCAGCACGCCGACCGAGCGGAACGAATTCATGATGCCCCACACGGTGCCGAACAAACCGATGTACGGACTGGTGGAGCCGACCGTCGCCAGGAACGACAAATGCGTCTCCAAGTGGTCGACTTCGCGGCTCAACGCCACGCGCATCGAACGCTGCACGCCGTCCACGGTGTCGGCGCGGCTGACATTCGGCTTGGCGCGCAGGCGGTTGTATTCGCTGTAGCCGGCGATGAAGATGTTGACGATGCCTTCCGGGTCTTCGCGGCGGCCGACCAACCGGCCGCGCGCGCCGGGCGCGTCTTGGCCGCTCCAGTCGCGGTAGATGTTGTGCATCTCGCCGCCGGACCAGAACTGGCTTTCGAAAGCGTCGGCGATGCGCGTTAAGCGTTTATACGCGGTGCGCTTGCGGTCAATCATGAACCACGACACCACCGACGCTAACAGCAGCAGCAGCATCACCAGTTGCACCAGGAAACTGGCGTTTAGAATCAGGCCGATGATGGACAGACTGTCTTGTTCGGCGGTGAATTCAATCGGCATGGAATTGCTCGGTGGGTGGCGGCGGGGTTTGCACGGGGTTGGCGACGGTGACGGTGACGGTAGATTCGCCGGCATCGCCGGCATCGATATTTAATCGCGACCAGCGGTTGATGGCGTCAACCAATTCCGCCGGCATGCGGCAGGGCTTAAATGTATCACTGTTAACTAGTCCCAATCGAATCTCGGCGTTGACCAATAGCGTGTCACCGTGGCGTTTGCGGTTGCCACCGTCGCCGCCATCGTTACCGTCATCGTTACCGCCATCGTTACCGTCACCGTCGCCGTCACCGGTGCCGTCGCCGCGCTGAACCGTTTGGCGAAACCGAATCGACGCGCGCTGCAAGCGCATGACTTCCACCGACACCGCCAACGCGTCGTCGAGATAACCCGGCGCATGATAATTCAAATGCGCATCAACAACCGTGAACAGTACATGGTGACGGCGCGCCAACTTGTTCAGCGGAAAACCCAACGCGCGCAGCCAAGCGTTGCGCGCGCGCTCCATGCATGCCAAATAGTTGGCGTAATAAACCACGCCGCCGGCATCGGTGTCGGCGTAGTCGACGGTCATGGTGACGGTGAAACGCCGGCGCGGCGCGCCGGCATCGACGGTTCGCGCATGAGTCGCGTTATTCATCGTCGTTCTCCGCGAACATTTTGCGCTGGCGGTCGGCGATATGGTCCGGCAATTCAATGCCCAATCGCTGCCACGCGGTGCGCGTCGCCATGCGCCCGCGCGATGTGCGCATGAGGAATCCTTGCTGAATCAAATACGGCTCGATGACATCTTCGATGGTGCCGCGTTCTTCGCCGATGGCCGCGGCCAGACTGTCGATGCCGACCGGCCCGCCGTCAAACTTTTGCATGACCGCGCGCAGCAGATGATGGTCGAGCGAGTCGAGGCCAAACTTGTCGACATTCAGCATGTCCAATGCGCGGTTGGCGGTGGCTTCGGTCAATCGGCCGTCGCCTCTGACTTCCGCGTAGTCGCGCACCCGGCGCAGCAACCGGTTGGCGATGCGCGGGGTGCCGCGCGATCGTGCGGCCACTGCGGCCACACCGTCGGCGTCGAATTCAATGTTCAGAAGATACGCCGAGCGTTCGACGATTTGCGCCAGTTCTTCCGAGGTATAAAACTGCAAGCGCTGCACGATGCCGAAACGGTCGCGCAGCGGCGAGGTTAATAATCCGGCGCGCGTGGTGGCGCCGACCAAAGTGAACGGCGGCAGATTCATTTTAATCGAGCGCGCGGCCGGGCCTTCGCCGATGATGAGGTCGAGTTGGTAGTCTTCCATGGCCGGATAAAGCAGTTCTTCGATGGCCGGGTTTAAGCGGTGGATTTCGTCGATGAACAGCACATCGCCGCGCTCCAAGTTGGTGAGGATGGCGGCCAGGTCGCCGCGCTTTTCCAGCACCGGGCCGGAGGTTTGGCGCAAGCGCGCGTCCATTTCGTTGGCGAGGATGTGCGCCAGCGTGGTTTTGCCGAGGCCCGGCGGGCCGAACACCAGCGCGTGGTCGAGGGCCTCGCCGCGCGCGCGCGCCGCCTCGATAAAAATGCCCAGTTGCTCGCGAGTGTCGGGCTGGCCGATGAACTCATTCAGGCGGCGCGGGCGCAAGTTGCGCTCCAACGCCTGCTCCGGCTCGGAGTCGTCGAGTTGCGGCGACAGGTTGGGATTCGGTTCGGTCATGCGCGGTTTAGTTTGAGCACTAGTACGTTAAGCGACGACGGTAAGCGCGGTTTTGGTTCCGATTTTAGGCGCGGGAATTCATGCATTTTATGCGCGGCTTAAATGCTGCAGCGCGTTGCGAATTAAATCATCGCGCTCGCCGCTTTTGCCCTCGACCGCGCGCACCGCTTTGGCCGCCTCGGCGGCTTTGTAGCCGAGCGCAATCAGCGCGCCGACTGCATCCTGCACCGGGTCATGCGCGGCGGCCGCGGCGCCGGTTGCATCATCGGCCGCGCCGCTTGCGCCGGCTGATGCGATGCGGTCGCGCATATCCAAAATCATGCGCTCGGCGGTCTTCGCGCCGATGCCCGGCACGCGCGTCAGCGTCTTCACATCCGCGTGTTGAATGCAGGCGACCAACTGCTCGGCGCTCAGCGTGGATAAAATCGCCAGCGCCACGCGCGGGCCGATGCCGGTGACTTTCAACAACGCGCGAAACAACTCGCGTTGCGCGCGGTCGGAAAACCCGAACAGCAACTGCGCATCTTCGCGCACCAAGTGGTGCACGAACAACGCCGCCGGCTGGCCGGGGTCCGGCAACTGGTAGAAGGTGGTCATCGGCGCTTCCAGTTCATAGCCGACGCCGCCGACATCCAGCAACAAAAACGGCGGATGCTTGTGCGCCAGTTTGCCGCTTAGAAAACCTATCATCGGTTGGTTGAAGTAAAAAAGTTGCGGGAGTTGTCGACGCGTTGTCGAGACGGTTGTCGATGTCTTGACGAATTTATGGCGAACTATGACGCGCGGTTGTCGCTGAGATTGTCGCTGAGATTGCCGCTGAGTTTCGCTTCGATTTGCGCGGCGTGAATATGACAGATTGCGCACGCCAGCGCATCCGCTTCATCAGCGCCGGGCGGCGCGCGCAAGCCGAGCAGCACGCGCACCATGTGCTGCACTTGCTCTTTGTTCGCGTTGCCGATGCCGACCACCGCGCGCTTGATTTCCCGCGCGCTGTATTCCACCACCTCGCAGCCGCCGATGACCGCCGAGCAAGTCGCGCTGCCGCTGGCTTGGCCGAGCACCAACGCCGACCTGGCGTTATGGGCGACGAACACGCGCTCGATGGCCGCGACTTGCGGACGGTGTTCGACGATGATGCCCTGCACGCCGCGGTAAATCGCCGCCAAGCGCAAGGTCAACGCTTCGCCGCCCATGCGAATACATTCGGACGCCACCAAGCGCAGACCGTCGTCAGTGCTCTCGACCACGCCGAGGCCGGTGTTGCGCGAGCCGGGGTCGATACCTAAGACGCGCATCAGTCGCGCCCGCCGGGAGTCGCGTCACCGTCACCGTCGCCACCGTCACCGCCACCGTCACCGTCAACAAACATCGCGTTAGTGAACACGCCGCGCACATCGTCGAGTTGCTCCAGCGCGTCGATGAGTTTGGCGGCCTGCTCGGCGGCGTCGCCGCTCAACTCGATATGCGACGCCGGGCGTTGAATCAACTCCGACAGTTGCGGCTTGAGTCCGGCGTCGATGAACGCGCGCTCGACGCGCAAATAATCTTGCTTGGAAGTGACCACTTCGATGATGCCGTCACCGCTGTCGACATCATCGGCGCCGGCTTCCAATGCGATGTCCATGATGCGTTCTTCATCGACGCGTTCACCGTCGCCATCACCGTCGCCATCGGATTCGGCAAACACGATGCTGCCGACCGCTTCGAACAAATACGCCACCGAGTTGTCGGTGCCGAGGTTGCCGCCGTGCTTGGCGAAAGCGTGACGCACTTCGCCGACCGCGCGGTTGCGGTTGTCGGTGGTGCATTCCACCAGCACCGCCACGCCGCCCGGCGCGTAGCCTTCATAGCGGATTTCCTCGATGGCCGCGCCGCCGCCTTCGCCGCTGCCGCGCTTGATGGCGCGGGTGATGGTGTCGCGCGGCATGTTCGCCGCCAGCGCTTTGTCCACCGCCGAGCGCAGGCGCGGATTGGCCTCCGCATCGCCGCCGCCCAAGCGCGCGGCCACGGTGATTTCCGCAATCAGTTTGGTGAACACCTTGCCCCGCCGCGCATCCTGCGCCGCCTTGCGGAATTTGATGTTCGCCCATTTGCTGTGGCCGGCCATTGGATTTGCCGTTTAGAAAACCGCTTTTTGCCGTTCGCGGCGTTCGGCCAGGCGTGCGCGCAAGTATTCCATCGGGCGGTCGCCTTTGATGCGATTGCAGTTGCCGCATAACAGTTGCAAGTTTTCCAGCAGCCACGCCCCGCCGAGCGACTTGGGATAGATGTGGTCGATTTCCAAGTGATACGCCTCGAATGGTTTCTTGCAACCGTTGCAACGGCCGCTTTGTTTGTCGAAGCGGCGCGCGTGAAAGCGTTTCTTGGTCCAGGTCAGCGTCTCAAGGTCGGCGCGCACCGGCGGCGGGTCGAGATAAATCAAATCCACCGTGCAACTATTCATGCCGTGCATCACATCCAAATTGTCGCCGACATACAGTTTGTTTTTGGGGACCAATTTGCGCGCCATTTCGATTTTCCGGAACAGTGTCGTGGGGACATTATAACCGATGGTCAAACATTTTCGCCGCGCGGGGCGATGCCGCGGGACTCCAGCATCGCCAGCACTTCGCGCGCGCATTCGGCAACCGAGCGCGCGCCGGTTTGCACCGTCAGGTCGGGGTGTTGCGGCGTCTCATACGGCGAGGAGATGCCGGTGAAGTCGGCGATTTGGTTGTTGCGCGCGCGCCGGTACAAGCCCTTGATGTCGCGCTGTTCGCACACCGTCAGCGGGCAGTCGCAGAACACTTCGATGAAGTCGGCGGCGCGGTCGACCGACATGCGCGCGCGCCGGCGGTCTTCCCGAAACGGCGAGATGAACGCGGTCAGCACGATGGCGCCGCTTTCCACGAACAGTTTCGCCAAGTGGCCGATGCGGCGAATGTTCTCGGCGCGGTCGGCGTCGGAGAATCCTAAGTCGCCGCACAAACCGTGCCGGATGTTGTCGCCGTCGCAGACGAAAGTGCGGCAGCCGCGCGCATGCAGTTGCTCTTCGACCGCGTGCGCCAAGGTGGATTTGCCGCTGCCGGACAAGCCGGTGAACCACACCACCGCGCCGGGATGGCCGTTTTGGCGTTCGCGGCGGGCGCGAGTGACGGTGGCGTGATGCCAGACGCTGTGCGGGGATTTGGGCGCGGGCATGGAATCAGACGACGGTGGCATCGGCAATAAATGGTGGGCCCGGCAGGACTTGAACCTGCGACCAACGGATTATGAGTCCACTGCTCTAACCGGGCTGAGCTACGGGCCCGCGTTTGGCCGCGACGCTTGCAGACACCGTCAACGAATCAACGACTCGACGATGCGACGATGCAGCAATGCGACGATGCAACGATGCGACGATGTAGCAATGCGACAACGCCAGCGCCGGCGCGCCAACGATGCGGCGCACCTGAGCGATAACACCGTCAACGCCGCGGCAACACCGTCAACAACGCCGTCAACGCCGCGACAACACCGTCACCGTCAACGCCGCTGTCTTTCGTCGAGGCTGCCGTCGAGGAAACTGCGCAGATGGTCGGAGCGACTCGGATGACGGAGTTTGCGCAGCGCCTTGGCCTCGATTTGGCGTATGCGCTCGCGCGTGACATCGAATTGCTTGCCGACTTCCTCCAGCGTGTGGTCGGTGTTCATGCCGATGCCGAAACGCATCTGCAGCACCTTGGCCTCGCGCTCGGTGAGCGAACTCAGCACCGCTTGCGTGGTTTGTTTGAGACTGGAATTGGTGGCGATGTCGACCGGCGAGGCGGTGTTTTTGCTCTCGATGAAGTCGCCAATATGCGCGTCTTCGTCGTCGCCGACCGGCGTCTCCATGGAAATCGGCTCTTTGGCGATTTTCAACACCTTGCGCACCTTCTCTTCCGGCATTTCCATCAGCACCGCGAGTTCATCCGGCAGCGCCTCGCGGCCCTTCTCCTGCAGAATGCGCCGCTGCACCCGGTTGAGTTTGTTCAGCGTCTCAATCATGTGCACCGGAATGCGAATGGTCTTCGCTTGGTCAGCGATGGAACGCGTAATCGCCTGGCGAATCCACCAAGTCGCGTAGGTGGAAAACTTGTAACCGCGGCGGTACTCAAACTTGTCCACCGCCTTCATCAGGCCGATGTTGCCTTCTTGAATCAAGTCGAGAAACTGCAGGCCGCGGTTGGTGTATTTCTTGGCGATGGAAATCACCAAGCGCAGGTTGGCTTCGACCATTTCCTTCTTCGCGCGCCGCGCCTTGGCCTCGCCGATGGACAAGCGGCGGCCCAAGTCTTTGAGTTGCTCGATGCTCAGACCGCTGGCGCGCCGGCAAGTCATCAACTCGCGGTAACACGAGGTCACCTGCGGGCGCAACTGCCGCAACTTCTTCGCTTCTTTGGAACTCGCCCGGATGAGTTTTTCAAACCACCTCGGGTCGCTCTCGCAGGCGCCGAAATACTCGAGGAAGCGCGCCTGCGGCACCCGGCCGTAGGTGATGCAGTACCGCGCGATGCGGTGTTCGTGGTGGCGGACTTGCTCCATGCTGTCGCGCAAAGTGTTCGACAGCATCACCAAGTGATTCGGCACAAACTTCATCTGCAAGAATTCGTCGCCCAACTTGCCGCGGTGGCGCAGCGCTTGCTTGCTGTCGAAACCGTATTTGTCCCACGAATTTTCCAGCGCCCGCCAAGTGCGACGCATGCGCCGAAACCGCGCCACGGCGTCGGACAAATCGGGGCCGCCTTGGGCCGCTTCCTCGGCTTTTTGCGCGGCGCTTTGGCCGGGCTTGCCGGGCTGCGCCACGGTCTCGTCGTCCAGCGCATCCAGCGCCATAAAACCGACGATGACCTCGGTGAGTTTCATCTCGCCGGCCTCGATGGCCGTGGACAAATCCAGCAGGCGGCGAATCGCGCGCGGCGTCAGCGCCACGGCTTGCGCGCTCTGGCGGTTGCCGGCTTCGATGCGTTTTGCCAGCGCGATTTCCTTTTCGCGGTCGAGCAATTCCACGGTGCCCATCTCGCGCATATACATGCGCACCGGGTCGGTGGTGCGGCCGAACTCGCTCTCGACCGCGGTCTTCAACGCCACGCCGACTTCCTCCGCGACTTCCTCGTCCGGGTTGTCCTGCTTCAAAGTCATCATGTCGCTGTCGGACACTTTGTCCACCACCTTGATGTCCATGTTGTTAATCATGTTGACCACCGCCTCGATTTGGTCGGTGTCATACATGTTCTCCGGCAGGTGGTCGGTGATTTCGGCGTAGGTCAAAAACCCCTGCGTCTTGCCTTTCAAAACCAACTTTTGCAGGTCGGACTGCGGCTGACGGTCTTTGTCGGCGTCCGCGGCGTCGGTCGGCTGCGCGACATCGGATGCGGATACAGCCGCGGCCGCGGCTGCGGCCACGTCGATGGCCGCGGTGGCCGCGGTGGATTTTTCCGCCGCGGTCGCGGCCGTGGGGGCCGGGGCCGCTACGGTGGATTCGCTAACTTCGGGAGCGGGAGTTTTGCCGGTGTTGTTGCCCATGGAACTGCCTCGGTGGTCGGTGGAAGTCAGGTGGAGGGACGCGCCGCGCCCGCACAAATTAATCGGCGAATTATAGCACAACTGGCCGGGGAGGTCGGGGAGCCGGGGCCGGGGCCGCCGCCAACGCCACGCTATTCGCCGACGGGGGCGCCGCCGGGGTCGCCGCCGATGCCGCCGGCCCGGGACGAATCGCCGCCGGATTCGCCGCTCGCCGCGCCGGTCGCCCCACTGGCCCCACCAGCCGCACCGCCCGCGCCGCTTCGAGCATCCAACAACGCCTTCAATTCCCGCTGCAACTGGCGTTTTTCCGCGGCCGGGGCGCGGCGCAAACGCTCGATGAGATGCAGGCGGCGGCG
>JAPPPS010000009.1 GCA_028817405.1 Gammaproteobacteria bacterium | reverse complement strand
GAGGAATAGTGGCGCTACGCTTCCTTATTCCTCTACCGCACGGAATGACGGCCCCGGCATCTTCCGGCCATCGCCAGCGGTTCGACCGTCACCGCCGCACTTAATTCCGCGGCGCGAAGCGCCGCAACTCCCGCCGTAGAGCGGGAGTCCAGAGTCTTTAATTGACTTTGCGAGAAATCCAACGAAA
Organism: Gammaproteobacteria bacterium; assembly: GCA_028817405.1. Taxonomy (GTDB): domain Bacteria; phylum Pseudomonadota; class Gammaproteobacteria; order Arenicellales; family Poriferihabitantaceae; genus JAHRAW01. The sequence goes on along the minus strand of JAPPPS010000009.1, from coordinate 43,152 downwards.
GACTCTGGACTCCGGTTGCCACCGGAGTGGCAGTTGGGGCGGTTGCCACCGGAGTGGTGGGCGCGCGCCCGCTTAACAGACTGCGGGCGTGGCGGTGAGGGGATTGCGGGCGTGGCGGTGAGGGACTGCAAGCGCGGCGGTGAGGGCTCGGTGTGGCGGTGAGATGACTGCGGGCGTGGCGGCGGGGAGGTTGCGGGCGTGGCATCAATCGGGCGCAGCGGTTACAATCGCGTTTCATTCCCCCCGGGCGCTGTCCATGCGGAAATACATTTTATTGTTTGCGTTGTTGTGCGCGGCGCCGGCGGTTGCCGAGTCGCAGGAGTTGCCGTTGCAACCGTTGCCGGCGGTGTTGGAGTCGGTGTTGCCGGCGCCGGTGGTGGATGCGGATTCTTGGCTGCTTGCCGACTTTGGCAGCGGTTGGATTATCGGCGGCGCGAATATGGAGGCGCGTATCGAGCCGGCGAGTTTGACGAAACTGATGACCGGTTATCTGGTGTTTGACGCCTTGGCGCGCGGCGAGATTTCGCGGCAAGACGAAGTGCCGGTGAGCGAAAAAGCATGGCGCACCGGCGGCTCGAAGATGTTTATCCGCGTCGGCACACGGGTTAGCATCGAAAATTTACTGCGCGGACTCATCATTCAATCCGGCAACGACGCGGCCGTGGCGTTGGCCGAACATCTCGGCGGCAACGAGGCCGGCTTCGCGGCGTTGATGAATCAAACCGCCGCGCGACTCGGCATGAACGACAGTCACTTCGTCAACAGCAGCGGCCTGCCGCATCCGCAACATTATAGTTCCGCGCTCGACATGACCATTCTCACGCGCGCGTTGATTCACCGTTTCCCGCGCGACTACCGTTTGTATTCGGAGCAAGAATTCACCTACAACGGCATCACCCAGCGCAACCGCAACAGTTTATTGAAGCGCGACCCGAGCGTGGACGGCATCAAGACCGGCTACACCGAAAAGGCCGGCTACTGCCTCATCGGCACCGCCGCGCGCGATGGCATGCGCCTCATCGCCACGGTCATCGGCGCGCCGAGTATGCAAGCGCGCGCTGACCAAGTTCACGCGTTGCTGCAATACGGTTACGCCGCCTACCGCAGTCGCGAAGTCTACGCCGCGGGCGCGACCGTCAAGGAATTGCCGTTGTGGTTCGGGCAGGCGGCGCAAGCGCGGGTGGTGGTCCCCGGCGGCATCCAAATCATCCACCCGAAAGGCGATGCGGCGCAACTCTCCGGCAAGTTGGCGTTGCCGGCGAGCCTCGACGCGCCATTGCAAACCGGGCAGACGGTCGGGCGCATCGAGGTGCAGTTCGACGGCGTCACGGTGCGCGACGCGGCATTGCAAACCGACGCGGATTATCCGCCGGGCGCGTGGGGTTCGCGGCTGGTTGACTGGTTCAAGCGCATGGTTTTTCAACTCACGCATTGAACGGCGCATGGTGGATGCGGCGCGAGTTGATTCCAATGCGACGGTGGCGGCGACGGTGGTGGCGACGGTGGCGACGGTGAATGACGCGGCGGAGCAGGGCGCGACGGTGAACGCCGCCGAATCGCGCGGCGTGGTGGTGCGGCGTTTGGGGTTGCGCGACTATGGTCCGGTGTGGGAGGCGATGCGCGACTTCACCGCGCGGCGCGCGCCCGGCGACGCTGACCAGATTTGGTTGTTGCAGCATGCGGCGGTGTTCACCCAGGGGACCGGTTGCCGGGTGTTGCCGCGGGGTGGTGACGGTGATGGCGTTGCCGCGGCTTTCGATTCTGGTGACGGTGACGGTGACGACAGCCGCGACGGCGACGGTAGCAACGCTCGAAACCGCGCGCTCGAAATCCCCGCCACCGACATCCCGGTCATCCACAGCGACCGCGGCGGCGACATCACCTATCACGCGCCGGGCCAACTCATCGCCTATTTGTTGCTGGACTTAAAACGCCGCGGCATTGGCGTCAAGTCATTGGTCTGTCGCATCGAGCAAGCGGTCATCGAGTTGTTGGCGGACTACGGTCTCGATGCCGGGCGTTGCGCCGGCGCGCCGGGGGTTTATTTGCGCGACGGTGGCGACGGTAGCGACGGTGACAACGCCGCCAAAATCGCCGCGTTAGGATTGCGCATTAAACGCGGTTGCTGTTACCACGGTTTAAGTTTGAATGTCGACATGGACTTGCGCCCATACCGGCGCATCGACCCGTGCGGCTATGCCGACTTGGAAGTGACGCAGATGCGCGCGCGATTGCCGGCGGTGGACATCGGCGAAGTCGAGGATGCGTTGCTGCGACGGTTGCTTGAGCAGTTTGATTGAACGGTTGTCGCCGCGGATGTTGACACCGTTATTGCCGCGGTTATCGACACCGTTATCGCCGCCGTTACCGTCGCGGTTCGCCGACCCGCCGTTGCGCCTCCGCCAAACGCTCCGGTGTCCCGACATCCAGCCACTGCCCACGGTGAATCTGGCCGCCGGCCCGGCCGCCGGCGATGGCGCGCTCAATCACCGGCAACAACGGAAAGCGCGCCGCGGTCGCCGCATCGAAAGCATCAAATGCGCGACGGCGAAAGCAGCCGATGCCGGCGTAAGTCCAAGTCCCTGCGTCGCCACCCGGCAACAACAACCGCCCATCGCGCAGCGCGAAATCGCCGCCGGCCGCGACATCACTTGAATCGCCCCGCGGGTTTTCCACCAGCGCCAACTGCATGTCATCGGCCTCCGCCACGCCAAGCGATGCAAAATCAAAGTCGCACAAAATATCGGCGTTGATGACCAGGAACGGGTCGCCGCGCAGTTGCCGCAGCGCGCGCGCGATGCCGCCGCCGGTCTCCAGCGCGCCGGCCGGTTCCTCGGAGTATCGAATGCGCAAACCGAAACGCCGGCCGTCGCCGAGTTGCGCGCGAATTTGTTCGCCGAGCCACGCCAAGTTGATGACCACCTCGCCGAAACCTTGCGCCGCCAACCGCCGCAAGTGGCGTTCAATCAGCGACTCCGCGCCGACTTGCAGCAGCGCCTTGGGCGTGGAGTCGGTCAGCGGCCGCAACCGTCGCCCGCGCCCGGCCGCGAGAATCAAAACCTCCAGCATGAAATACAACCGGCGCGCGCTCACTCCGCGCCGTATTGGTCGCGGTAGGTTTTGATGGCGGCGGCGAATTTGTTGCGCGCACCCGGCGCGCCGGTCGCGCCGGCCGCAGAATCGCCTTCCAAGTAGTCAACCAAGTCATGCAAGTCGATGATGGCGTAGACCGGAATGCCGAACTTGCGCCGCACTTGCTGGGCCGCGGACAAGCCCTGCGCGCCGGCGGTCTCGCAGCGGTCGAGGGCGATGACCACCGCATGCGGAGTCGCGCCGGCCGATTGAATCGCCGCGACCGATTCGCCGATGGAAGTGCCGGCGGTGATGACATCGTCGATGATGACCACGCGCCCGCCGAGCGGCGCGCCGACCAAGTCGCCGCCTTCGCCGTGGCGTTTCGCTTCCTTGCGGTTGAAGGCGTAGCCGGCGTCGACGGCGTGGTCATCGGCCAGCGCCAGCGCGGTCGCGGCCGCCAGCGGAATGCCTTTGTAGGCGGGGCCATACAAGATAAACGGCGCCGCCACCCGCGCCGCGACAACCCCCGCATAGTGGCGCGCCAACTCCCGCAACGCGCGCCCATGATGGAAACGCCCGGCGTCAAAAAAGTACGGACTCACGCGCCCCGACTTGAGCGTAAACTCGCCAAACCGCAACGCCTCGCAAGCGATGCACAACTCAACAAAAGCGGTTTTGGATGGGCTCATTGGATGTTGATGCCGGTGGCGGGGAAGGGGGGACTATACCGAATTTTTTCGATTCTATGGTGCTGCGGCCTTTGGCAGCGCAATTAATTAAGTACGGCGACTTTAGGCGCGGCGGTGACGGTCAAGCAAGCGGCGAGGAACGCTATTCGCAATTCCGGTCGATAGAAAAACAAGGTATTTGCACCGCATTCAAGACCACTACCGTTGTTTGTCGGTTGCGCATTTGGTGCGTGGAGATTTACTGTATTTCGCCGCATGGACGCGAAAATGTGCGCCCGGTTTTCCGGCATTTTGCACCCCAAACTTCCAATTTTCGTGTAAAATTGGCATCTCCGCTTCCAATTTTCGTGTAAATTTTTACCTTTGCCGATGAATTTGCGCATGTTTTCCCGAGATTTTATTCCGCCGCGGGCGCACGACTATTTTCCTTTTCTGGCTGAAATGCAATAAAAATCGGTAGAATCACGAAAAATACTAATTAAATTGTAAAATTATTTTACTATTTTGACTTGACAAACTATTAAAACTATTTTACTATCTCGCTCCATTTAACTAATTTCACAGGTGAAAGTCATGTATAGTATCGATATTCCCTCGGAAATTTACGAGCGGCTGGAATCTCTCGCTCGCGGATTTAACGACAGTCCGTCCAACGTGATTGCACGGTTGCTGCACTTTCATGACGCGCGCCAGCATTGTCAGTGCGATGTGATGGACGAGGGGGAACCGTCGCCGGTCTCTGTGCCCGATGTCACACCCCCACCACGCCATGGTACGCGGGACTATTCTCGCTACGCCCTTCGCTACACCTTTGATGGCGACCGCTACGAGGAAGGTCCCTACATGAAAGGTCCCCTTGTGCGCGCGGTCGCCGCCGCCCATGTCCGCTGCAACCCTGCGATAACTTATGCAGAGTTGTGCAAAGATTTCCCCAAAGAACTGCAGGGGAGCTACGGTGTTTTCCGCAATATCGAGGAGGTTCGCGCGAATCGCGCGAATCGCCGTTGGAACGGCCCGGACATACGGTTTTCCATGAAAAATCCGATTAAACTGGCGGATGGCACCATCGTCGTCGTGTGTACCCAGTGGGGTAATAGTGGGACAAAACAAAACTTTCCCAAGTTTTGCAACGCGGCTAAAAACCTCGGCTATCATGTCACCAAAGACTGAAACCAAAACCACTCCCCGTCACCCCGGCCGCGGGCGCGGCAAAGCGCGGGCCACGCCGAAGGGGCGGCAGGTGGACCCTTGCGCGTTGACCCGGATGCGGGCGTTGCTTGGCGAGTCGCCGTTGCGCCGCGATTTGCTGATTGAATACTTGCACCGCATTCAAGACCACTACCGTTGTTTGTCGGCCGCGCATTTGGCGGCGCTGGCGCAGTTGATGAAGTTGTCGATGACCGAGGTTTATGAAGTGGCGTCGTTCTACGCGCACTTCGACATCGTCAAGGAGGGCGAGGCCGAGCCGCCGGCGCATACCATTCGGGTGTGCGACAGCATCGCTTGCCAACTGGCGGGGGCGGAAAAGTTGCTCGCCGATTTGCGCGCGGCCGGGCCGGCGAACACGCGCATCGTGCGCGCGCCGTGCATGGGGAGGTGCGACGCCGCTCCGGTGGCCGAGGTCGGGCATTTTCATGCGTTGAACGCCGGCGTCGATGACTTGTTGGATGCGGTGGCGAGTGGCCGGACGCATCCGCAAACGCCGGCCTGTACCGACTTCGATGCATACCGCGCGGCCGGTGGTTATGCGTTGTTGGCGGATTGCCTGGCCGGCAAACGCGCGCCCGAGGACATCATCGCCGCGCTCGACGATTCCGCGTTGCGCGGTTTGGGCGGGGCCGGTTTCCCGGCCGGTCGCAAGTGGAAAATCGTGCGCGAATACCATGCGCCGCGACTCATGGCGGTCAACGCCGACGAAGGCGAGCCGGGCACATTCAAAGACCGTCACTACTTGGAATCGGACCCGCATCGTTTCATCGAAGGCATGTTAGTTGCGGCGTGGGCGAACGGCATCGACAAGTGTTACATTTATGTGCGCGATGAATACCCGGCCGCGCGCGAGTTGCTGCGCGGTGAGTTGGAAAAAGTGTGCGCCGCGGGTTTAATCTCGCACACCGCATGGGAAATCCGCCGCGGCGCCGGCGCGTATATCTGCGGCGAAGAATCGGCGATGATTGAATCGATTGAAGGCAAACGCGGCCTGCCGCGCAACCGTCCGCCGTTTGTCGCCGAGGTCGGATTGTTCGGCCGCCCGACGCTGGAACACAATGTCGAAACACTGCACTGGGTGCGCGACATCGTGGAGAAAGGCGCGGCTTGGTTCGCCGACGCCGGGCGGCACGGGCGCAAAGGCTGGCGGAGTTTTTCGGTGTCCGGACGGGTGCGCATGCCCGGCGTTAAACTCGCGCCGGCCGGCATTACCGTCAACGAGTTAATCGCCGAATACTGCGGCGGCATGGCGGCCGGTCACGCGTTCAAAGGCTATCTGCCGGGCGGCGCTTCCGGCGGCATTTTGCCGGCATCGTTGGCTGATGTGCCGCTGGACTTCGACACCTTGCATGAGCACGGTTGCTTCATCGGTTCAGCCGCCATCGTGGTGTTCAGCGACGCCGACAATATGAAAGATGTGGCGTTGAACTTGATGCGGTTTTTCGAGGACGAAAGTTGCGGGCAATGTACGCCGTGCCGCATCGGCACCGAGAAGGCCGCCAGGTTGATGGAAAAACCGCGGTGGAATGTCGAGTTGCTTGCCGAGTTAAGTACGGTGATGGCCGATGCATCCATCTGCGGCTTAGGGCAGGCGGCGGGGAATCCAATTAACTGCGTGCTGAAATATTTCCCCGATGATTTATAATAGCGTTCCGCGTTCCGTTATGCTGTCGCCGTCGCCACCGTCGTCGCCACCTTCGCCGCTTTCACTTTCAATTAGGCGGCGCGCATCGGTTACTGCAAACGCCATGAACACCGTGAACACCGTAAAACACCGTGAACACCGTAAAACACCGTAAACTGAGCGATGACTGCCGATAAAAAAGCCCTCGGTCAATTTTTTACGCGCGGCAATCCGTTTCGATTCGCGCCGTTTCGCGCGTGGGCGCGCGCCGCCGGCCTGCCGCAATCTCGACTCTTGGAACCGTTCGCCGGCGCCAATCACATCGTTGACACTTTGCGCGCCGGCGGTTTATGCGGCGCGGTGGATTCGTTTGACCTCGCGCCGGCGCATGCCGATGTCGTTGCGCGCGATTGTCTCGCCGACTTTCCGCGCGGCTACAGCGTCACCGTCACCAACCCGCCGTGGCTGGCGCGCAACTCGGCCACGCGCAGCGGCATCGCGTTTCCCGGCGACCGGCACGATGACCTGTACAAACACTGTTTGGAATTGTGTCTGGCGCATTGCGGTTATGCCGCGCTTCTGATGCCGGCCAGTTATCTGCAAACCGGTCTGTGCTTCAACCGGTTGCACACTTATATTCTGCTGCATGAAATCCATTTCAACGACACCGAAAACCCCGCGTGTTTGGCGTTGTTCACGCCGCGCGGCGCGCGCGCCGTCGCCCTTTACCACGACAACCTCCGCATCGGCGCGTTGTCGGAATTAAAAAAACACCTGCCGGTCGCCAAAACCGACCGTCATGTACGTTTCAACGACCCCGACGGCGCGCTCGGCTTCGTGTCGTTCGACAACACCAAAGCGCCGTCGATTCAATTCTGTGACGCGGATGCATTGGACGGTTATGAAATCAAACACTCCTCGCGTTTCATCACCCGCATCAGCGGCGAGTTCGGCGGCGCGCGCGAAGTCAAACGGTTGATTGCGCGACTCAACCGTGCGATTGACGATTTTCGATGCAACACCCGCGATGCGTTCTTGACGCCGTTCAAAGGCATGCGCGGCGACGGCGCATACCGCCGGCGCATGCAGTTCTCAATGGCGCGGAATTTTATCAACGCCGTTTGATGCGCAAGCGCTATCGACGAACCCGCGGGCATTCGCGGAGGATGACTTCAACATGACCGACACTGTTTGTTTCACTCTCGACGGCAAAACCGTCGATGCGCATGGCGGCGAAACGGTCTGGCAGGCGGCGCGGCGGCATGGCATCGACATCCCGCACTTGTGTTATGCGCCGGAACCGGATTACCGGCCGGACGGCAACTGCCGGGCGTGCATGGTGGAAATCCAGGGCGAGCGCGTGTTGGCGCCGTCGTGTTTGCGCGTGGCGACCGAAGGCATGGTGGTCACCAGCGCCAACGCGCGCGCGAAGAAGTCGCGCGAGTTGGTGATGGAGTTGTTGCTGGCTGACCAGCCGCCGCGCGCAGTCGCGCACGACCGTGATTCGAAGTTATGGCGGTGGGCCGACAAGATGGCGGTCACCGAAAGTCGTTTCGAAGCGCGCGATGCGGTTGATGTGCCGGCCGCGGACGCCAGCCACCCGGCCATGCACATCGCGTTGGATGCCTGCATTCAATGCAACTTATGCGTGCGCGCTTGCCGCGAAGTGCAAGTCAATGATGTCATCGGCATGGCGTTGCGCGGCCACCGCAGTAAAATCGTTTTCGACATGGACGACGCCATGGGCGCGAGTACTTGCGTGGCATGCGGCGAATGCGTACAAGCATGTCCGACCGGCGCGTTGATGGAAGCGACCATGGTCGACGCCGATGGAGTAGGGCGCTTCGATGCCGGCGACGATGCCATCACCGAAACCGACAGCGTCTGTCCGTATTGCGGCGTCGGCTGCCAAATCACTTACCAAGTCGCGAGCAACGCCATCGTTGCGGTCAACGGGCGGGACGGGCCGGCCAACCGCAATCGGTTATGCGTCAAAGGGCGATTCGGTTTTGATTATGTCGCGCATCCGCACCGCCTGCAAACACCGTTGCTGCGACGCGACGATGCGCCGAAGACGGTCGACATCACGGCCATCGACCCGGCGAATCCCTTGACGCATTTCCGCGAAGCGAGTTGGGATGAAGCGTTGGACGCCGCGGCCGCGGGTTTGAAAAATATTCGCGACGAACACAGCGGCAACGGTAACGACGACGGCAACGCCTCGGCCCTGGCCGGTTTCGGCTCCGCCAAATGCTCCAACGAAGAAGCGTATCTGTTCCAAAAATTAGTGCGCGTCGGTTTCGCCACCAACAATGTCGACCACTGTACACGTTTATGTCACGCATCATCGGTGGCCGCGTTGTTGGAAGGCGTCGGCTCCGGCGCCGTGTCCGCGCCGTTCAACGCGGCCATGGATTCGGATGTCATCGTGGTTATCGGCGCCAATCCGGTCGGCAATCATCCGGTCGCCGCGACTTTCTTCAAGCAAGCGGCGAAGTCGGCGCAGTTGATTTTGCTGGACCCGCGCGCCACCGGCCTGGCGCGTCACGCGACTCATCACTTGCAGTTCAAACCCGGCAGCGATGTCGCGTTACTCAACGCGCTGCTGCATACCATCATCGACGAAGAATTGTATGACCGCGATTATGTGCGCGCGCATGTGGAAGGTTTTGATGCGTTAAAAAAACATGTCAAAGATTTCTCGCCGGAAAACATGCAACCGCATTGCGGCATCGACGCCGAAACTTTGCGCGCGGTCGCGCGCATTTACGCCGGCGCAAACGCCGCGATTATTTTTTGGGGCATGGGTGTGTCGCAGCACATCCACGGCACCGACAACGCGCGTTGTCTCATCGCGCTGTCGCTGATTACCGGGCAAATCGGCCGGCCCGGCACCGGCCTGCATCCGTTGCGCGGTCAGAACAATGTACAAGGCGCATCCGACGCCGGTTTGATTCCGATGTTCTTGCCGGATTACAACGCGGTCGACAACGCCGATGCGCGTACCGTGTTCGAGCGCGCATGGGATACGCCGCTGCATCCCAAACGCGGCTTGACGGTGGTGGAAATCATGCGCGCGATTCACGACGGCGACATCCGCGGCATGTACATCATGGGCGAAAACCCCGCGATGTCGGACCCCGATGTCAGCCACGCGCGCGCGGCGTTGGCGAAACTGGAGCATTTGGTGGTGCAGGATATTTTCCTCACCGAGACCGCCGCCTTCGCCGATGTCATTTTGCCGGCGGCCGCGTGGCCCGAGAAGGACGGCAGCGTGACCAACACCAACCGCCAAGTGCAGATGGGCCGGGCCGCGCTCAAAAGCCCCGGCGATGCGCGGCAGGATTGGTGGATTACCCAAGAAATCGCCCGCCGCATCGGCCTGGATTGGAACTACCAACACCCGGCCGACATTTTCGCCGAGATGGCCGGGGTCATGCCGTCGCTGAATCACATCACCTGGCAACGCCTGCAAGCCGAGAGTTCGGTCACCTATCCGTGCGACGCCGCCGATGCGCCCGGCAACGACATCGTGTTCGGCGACGGTTTCCCCACCGTCGACGGCCGCGGCAAATTAGTCGCCGCCGACCTCATCGCGCCGGATGAATTGCCGGACGCCGACTATCCGCTGGTGCTCAGCACCGGCCGCCAACTCGAGCACTGGCACACCGGCGCGCTCACCCGGCGCGCCGCGGTACTGGACGCCATCGAGCCGGAGGCGGTGGCCGCGCTCTCGGCGCAGGCGCTCCGCCGTCTCGACATCGCGCCCGGCGATGCGATTCGCGTCACCACCCGGCGCGGCGTCATCGAACTGAAAGCGCGCGCCGACAACGCGGTGCCGGACGGCATGGTTTTCATCCCGTTCTGCTACGCCGAGGCGGCCGCCAACGCGCTGACCAACCCGGCCCTGGACCCGGTCGGCAAAATACCGGAGTTCAAGTTCTGCGCGGCGCGCGTGGAATCCGTTTAACTTTCCAAACGAGGATGTGTCCCATGAACAATCAAGACGCATTAAAAATCGTTCAAGCGCTTGCTGATGGGGTCGACCCCATCACAGGAGAAGTGCTCCCGGACGATAGCCCATACCAATCGGCAAAAGTCACGCGCGCTTTATTCCACTGTGTTCAATTAATTGAACACAAGACCAAAGTAGATTCTCGGCGAACCGGCGTTCCATCGAATGCCGGCAATCCGTGGACGCAAATGGAAGATCGAGAGATTGTCGAGAAATTTGAACAAGGAAAGTCTGTTCAAGAAATTTCCAGGTCACATGGAAGAACTCATGGCGCTATTGAGTCACGGTTATCCAAGTTGGGGAAAATGCCGCCCAACACTGGAGGGTTTCGAAAGTGAAAGCAATTCTGCTGGACGGTTTCGGCGGCGCGGAAAACATGCGCTTACGAGATGCCGACATGCCCCGCCCCGGCGATGGGCAAATTTTAATTAAGGTGGCCGCGACCTCGGTCAACCGCCCGGATGTGATTCAGCGCCAAGGCCACTATCCGCCGCCCAAAGGCGAGTCGGAAATCCTCGGCTTGGAAGCGGCCGGCACGGTGGAGGAAGTCGGCGCCGGCGTCACCGGGTGGCAGGGCGGCGAGCGCGTGCTGGCGCTGTTAGCCGGCGGCGGCTACGCGGAATATGCGGTCGCGCAGGCCGACCATGCGATGCCGGTGCCGGGCGGCATGGACTTCAGCCGCGCCGCGTGCGTTTGTGAGACCTACCTGACCGCGTATCTCAACCTGTTCCTGCTCGCCGGCGTGGGCGGCGGCGCGGCCGCCGTCGCCATTCCCGGACTCGGCGGGGGCGACGCGGCGAACACCAAAACCGACCCGGCCGCGCGCCAAACGGTACTCATCCACGGCGGCAGCGGCGGCATCGGCACCGCGGCGATTCAGTTGTGCCGGGCGTTGGCGGACGCGCAAATCATCGCCACCGCTTCCGCCGCCAACCTCGATCGCGTGGCCGCCCTCGGCGCGGACACCGTGAGCGACTACCGGCGCGAAGATTTCGCCGAACTTGTGCGCGAAGTAACCGACAACCGCGGCGCCGATGTCATCCTCGACCACATCGGCGGGCCGTACTTGCAATCCAACATGCGCGCGCTGGCGGTCGGCGGCACGCTCATGCTGATTGGCGTGCTCGGCGGCGCAAAAGCCGAACTCAACCTCGCGCAAGCCATGGTCAAACGCCAGCGCATCATCGGCTCGGTGCTGCGGTCGCGGTCGCGCGCGCAGAAAGCCGCGCTCATCGCCAAATTCGCCGCCACGGTTTTGCCGCTGTTCGCCGCCGGCGACCGCGACGGCTCCGATGCGCAAATCGCGCCGCTGATTGCCGCGGAGTTTCCGCTGGCGCAAGCCGCGGAGGCGCACCGCGCCATGGAGTCCGGCGGGCATTTCGGCAAAATCGTGCTGCGTGTGCAGGGATAAATTGCGCGCGACAAAACCACTCCGGCGACCGCGCCAACAACATGAATATCTTGGTCTTTGACATCGAAACCGTGCCGGACACCGTCGCCGGCGCGCGCCTGTACAACCTCGACGGTTTATCCGACGAGGACATCGCGCGCGCGATGACGGCGCGCCGCATGCAAAAATCCGGCAGCGAATTTCTGCCGCTGCACCTGCACCGCATCGTCGCCATCTCGGTCGCCCTGCGGCGCGGCGACGACTTCAAAGTATGGTCGCTCGGCGGCGAGGAATCGCCGGAAGCGGAACTCATCACGCGCTTTTACGACGGCTTGGCGCGGTACACGCCGACCTTGGTCAGTTGGAACGGCGGCGGTTTTGACCTGCCGGTGCTGCACTACCGCGCGCTGCTGCACCGCGTGGCCGCGCCGCGGTACTGGGAAATCGGCGAGCAAGACCGCGCCTTCCGATACGACAATTACCTGAACCGATTCCACTGGCGGCACATCGATTTAATGGATGTGTTGGCCGGTTTCACGCCGCGCGCGGCCGCGCCGCTGGACGAAATCGCGGTGATGCTCGGCTTGCCCGGCAAGTCCGGCTTAAGCGGCGCGGATGTGTGGGGCGCGTGGCTGGCCGGGCGGCGGCGCGCGATTCGCGACTACTGCGAGGTCGATGTCGTCAACACCCTGCTGGTCTATCTGCACTGGGAAGTGGTGCGCGGCAACTTGGACGCGCCGCAATTCGACCGCGAATGCGCGCGCGTGGCCGCGTGGCTGCGCCAATCCGGGCAGCGGCATTTGGTCGAGTTTGCTGAGGCTTGGGAGGGCGGCGCCGTTGACGGTGTCGGCGACGGTGATGCCGGTGCCGGTGACGGTGATGACGGTGCCGGCGACAGTGACGATTCCGCCGGCGCCGGTGACGGTGGGTGACGCATAAACCGCCGGCGTTGTTGCAGGCGCGGGTCGGGCGGCTGGACGCTGACGGTACCGCGCGGGTGGAAGTCGACGGCCGGGTGTATGCGGTGGACCGCGCAGTGCCCGGCGAGTGGATTGAATTCGAGGCGCGCAAGAAGCGGCGGGGAAAATACCGCGGCGTTTTGACCCGGGTCATCGAGGCATCAGCGTCGCGGGTCGCGCCGCGGTGTTCGTATTTCGGCGTGTGCGGCGGCTGCACGCAGCAGCACATCGACGCCGACGCGCAGGTGGCGTTCAAGGAAGCGGAGTTGTTTCGGCAGTTGGCGGCGGCTGGGGTTGATGTCGGCGACGGTGACGGTGCCGGTGGCGGCGATGGTGACGGTGCCGGTGCCGGTGACGGTGGCGACGGTGCCGGCGACGGTGACGGTGCCGGCGGCAAAATCGCGCGCTTGCCGGCGTTGCACGGTACGCGTTGGAAGTACCGCCGCAAAGCGCGCCTGGGCCTGCGTTATGTGCCGAAAAAGGGCGGTTTGCTGGTCGGTTTTCGCGAGCGCGGCGGCGGCTTCATCACCTCGCTGCGCGAATGCCCGGTGCTGGATGCGCGGCTGTCGAAGTTGCTGCCGGCGCTGCATGAAACGCTTGGGCAACTCGATGCGCGCGAGCAAATTCCGCAGTTGGAAGTCGCGGCCGCGGACAATGCGGTGGCGTTGGTGCTGCGGCATTTGCAGGCGTTGAGCGCGGCCGATGCGGCGGCGTTGAAGCGTTTTGCGCGGGAAAACGAGGTGCGGTTTTTCCTGCAGCCGGGCGGCATCGATTCGGTGACGGTGTTGTGGCCCGAGCCGGGCGGCGGCGACGATTCCGCGGCCGCGGAGTCGCTGTTTTACCGCCTGAAAAACCATGATTTAACCCTGCGTTTTGAACCTACGGACTTCATTCAAATCAACGCGCATGCCAATGATTTAATGGTGAAATCGGCGTTGGAATTGCTGCGCCCTGCGGCCGGCGATTCCATTCTTGACTTGTTCTGCGGCATCGGCAACTTCAGCCTGGCGCTGGCGCGCTCCGGGGCGCGAGTCCTCGGCGTTGAAGGCGACCCCGGGCTGCTCCGCCGGGCCGCGCAAAACGCCAAATTGAACCGCCTCGACAACGCCGAATTCACGCGCATCGACCTCGAGTCCCTGGACGGCGCAACGCAAACCTCGCTGCCGCCGCCGCTGGCCGGCCGGCAATTCGACAAAATCCTGCTGGACCCGCCGCGCTCCGGGGCCGCGGCGGTGGTGCGCCATTTAATCCCCGCCATCGGCCCGCGCGTCATCGTGTATGTGTCGTGCAACCCGGTCACTTTGGCGCGCGACGCCGCGGCCCTGGTCAGCGGCCGCGACTACGCCCTGACCCACGCCGGCGTCATCGACATGTTCCCGCACACCGCGCGCGTCGAATCCATCGCTCGCTTCGCCCGGCGCGCGTAGAATAAACCCATGCCGCCGCCTCCTCCAAACGCCGTCGCCCGCGCGCTCGCCGAACGTTTCGCGCGCGTCACCGCCGACATCGAGCGGTGGCGCGCGCAATACGGCCGCGCCCCCGGCGCGGTGCAACTCATCGCCGTCGGCAAACTGCACACCGCCGACAAAGTCGCCAAGTTGGCGAAGTTGGGGCAACGCGATTTCGCCGAAAACTACGCGCAGGAAGGGGTGGAAAAAATCGCCCGCGTGGCCGAGCAATTGACCGGCCGCGCCGCGCCGGCCTCGGCCGATTTGCGATGGCATTTCATCGGCCACATCCAGAGCCGCAAATGCCGCCAAGTGGCCGCGCATTTCGACTGGGTGCACAGCGTCGATAGCCTCAAGGTGGCGCGGCGATTGAGCGGTTCGCGGCTCGGCAGCGCGCCGCTGAATGTCCTCATCCAAGTGAATTTGCAAGGCGAGGCAAGCAAACACGGCGTGGCGGAAGCGGAGTTGCCGGGGTTGGCGTCGGCGGTCGCGGAGTTGCCGAACTTGCGCCTGCGCGGCTTGATGCTACTGCCGGCGGCGGAGGAATCGCCGGCAAAACAGCGCGCGGTTTTCGCCCGATGCCGGGCCATCCGCGATGAATTGAACGCCGGCGGCCTGGCGCTTGACCACCTGTCCATGGGCATGAGCGGCGACTTGGAATCCGCCATCGCCGAGGGCGCGACGATGGTGCGGGTCGGCACCGCGCTGTTCGGGCCGCGCCCGGCGACGCGCGATTGATGGTCCGAGCGGCCGCGCGAATCGAGTAAAATGCGCGCATGACTTCCCCGACGACTCCGGCCGCCTCGGCGGTTTCAGCGGTATCAGCGACATCGGCCGCCTCAGCGGTCTCAGCGACCCGCATCGCTTTCATCGGCGGCGGCAACATGGCGCGCAGCCTCATCGGCGGCCTGCTGAACGCCGGCTGGTGCGGCGGCAATTTGTCGGTGGCGGAGCCGGCGGCCGCGGCGCGCGCGGAATTAAAACAGCGTTTCGGCGGCCGCGGCGTAACCTGCGTCGACGACAACGCGGCCGCGGTCGAGGCAGCCGCGCCGGCCGCCCACGCGGATGCCGTCGCCGAACCGGCCCCGGGAGCCAAATTTGCCGCCGTCGCCCCCGCCGCCCCCGCCGGCATCGTGGTGTTGGCGGTCAAACCGCAATCCCTGCGCGCGGCGGTGCAATCCGCGGCCGCGCAATTGCAACGCCACCGGCCGCTGCTCATTTCCATCGCCGCCGGCGTTCGCTGCGCCGATATTCTGCGATGGGCCGGCGCGGAATTCGCCATCGTGCGCGCCATGCCCAACACCCCGGCGCTGGTGAATGCCGGCATCTCCGGCCTGTTCGCCAACCGGTTGGTCAGCGGCAAGCAGCGCGCGTTGGCCGAGTCGGTGCTGCGCGCGGTCGGCGAGACATTGTGGGTGGACGACGAGGCGCTCATCGACACCGTGACCGGCATCTCCGGCAGCGGGCCGGCGTATCTTTTCAAGTGGATGGAGTTGCTCGCGGCCGGCGCGCAGGCGCATGGCCTGGACCGCGACGCGGCGCGGCGATTGGTCGCGCAAACTGCGTTGGGCGCGGCGTTGTTGGCAAAGCACAACGGCTTGGCGCCGGCCGAATTGCGCCGCCAAGTCACCTCCTCCGGCGGCGTCACCGAGGCCGCGCTGCAGCAGATGGACGCGCTCGGTTTGGACGCCGCGGTGCTGCAAGGCATCGACGCCGCGGTGCGCCGCTCGGCGCAGATGGCGGATGAATTCGCCGGCGAATTGGTCGGCGAATCCGGCCGCGAATCCGGCCGCCAATTGGTCGGCGCATCCGCCGGCGCATCCGGCCGCGACAAGCCCGGCGGCCGCGCCTGATGCCGTATCCCGTCGCCACCGGGGCCGGCGCGTTCATCGACAGCGTGCTCGGCGTCTGCCTGTTCGTCGCCGCCATGCGGTTCGTGTTCCAACGGATTCAGGCCGATTTCGACATCCCGCTGGTGCGCTTCACGGTCGCCGTCACCAACCCGCCGATTCGCTTCTTGCGGCGCTTCATTCCGGACTTCGGCGGCATGCGCGGGCGCGACATCGCGGCGGCGCTGTTCGTTTATCTCTTGGCGGCGCTGAAACTGACGGTGCCGCTCAGCCTCGCCGGTTATGACTTCAATTGGAGCGGCGCGCTGCTGCTCGCTTTCGCCGACACGCTCGACACTTTCGCGTGGGTGTTCTTGTTGGCGGTGCTGGCCGGCGCGGTCGCCAGTTGGGTTTTCCCCAGTTCCATGCACCCCATGATTCGCATCGCCTACCACACCGGTTCGCCGATTCTGATGCCGATTCGGGAGGTGTTGCCGCCGCTGGCCGGCATCGATTTCTCGCCGCTGGTGGGCTTGTTTGCGCTGCGCTTGGCGCAGCAATGGCTGATTGCGCCGCTGGCGGGTTTTGGTTTGCAATTGATGTAAATCTCGCCGCTCTTTTCCGTGTTATTCAAATAAATAACGCAGTTTTTTGCCAATCCAGTACAACAACAGCAGACTCGGAATTACCATCAAAGCGGTGATGACGAAAAAGGTAATCCAGTCGCCGTGCAGCGAGTCCACCAACAGGCCGCTGCCGCCGGCGAACACGGTGCGGCCGAAGTTGCCGGCCGAGGCCATCAGCGCGTATTGGGTGGCGGAATAGGCGCGGTTGGTCAGGTGCGAAATGAAGGCGACGAACGCCACGGTGGAGAACGCCGAGGTGAAGTTGTCGACCAAAATCGCGGCCGCAAACACCGTGGTGTCCGGCCCGACATGCGCCATATACGCGAAAATTAAATTGCTGGCGGCCATGGCCGCGCCGCCGATGAGGAGGCCGCGAATCAAGCCGTAGTGGATGCTGATGACGCTGGCGAGGAGCGAGAAAACGATGGTGGCGGTGGTGCCGGCGAGTTTGGAGTAGGCGCCGATTTGCGCGTTGCTGAAGCCGACTTCCTTGTAAAACACGATGGACATCCGCCCCAAAAACGCCTCGCCGATTTTGAAGAACACCAGGAACAAAAACAGCAAGACGGCGATGTGGCCAAAACGCGTGAAAAAATCCCGCAGCGGTTCGAGCACCGAGGTCAGCAGCCAGGCGATGGCGCGGCGCACAGCATCGCCGCCGCCGAGCATGGATTCGTATTGGCGTTGCGCCGCGGCCTGCACCTCCGCGCGGTTGCTCGCCGGCTCGCGCAGAAGCAGCGTGTTGGCGATGAAAATCAGCATGCAGGCGGCAAGCGTCCAATACGCGCCGCGCCACGCCACCGCGGTGTCGGCGAGGAAGAACGGCAGCGCGCCCAAGTAGCCGAAGCCGGCCCACCAGCCGGCGGTCGCCAGCGCGGCCGCGGCCGGCAGTTTGTCGCGTTCATGCGCGTCGATGATGTCGATGCGGTACGCGTCGACGACGATGTCTTGGGTGGCCGATGCGGTGGCCACGCCGAGCGCGAGGATACTGAAAAACACCAGATTCGCGTCCGGCCCCAGCCACGCCATGGCCGCGATGAGCGCCAGCAGTACGCTCTGCGTCAGCAGCAGCCAGGCGCGCCGCTGCCCGATTCCCAACCGCGCGCGCAGCGGCAGGCGCACCCGGTCCACCAGCGGCGCCCACAGCCAGTTGAGCGCGTAAACCGCGAACACCAAGCCGAAAAATCCGATGGCGGTGCGCGACAAACCGAGGTCTTTCAGCCACGCCGACAACGCCGAGCCGATGACCACCCACGGAAACCCGCTGGCGACGCCGTTGACGAAGATAAACAGCATGCGCCGGTCGAGGTAGACGGCGAGGATTTTTTTCATGGGCGGGGCGGTTGGGGTTTTCGTTGCGAGAAAAGACGCTGGACTCCGGCTGTTGCGGAGTGGCGGTTAGGGCGGGGTGGGGTCGGCGGTGGGGGCGACGGTGTCAGCGTCGACGGTGGCGGCACCGTCAGTTTCCTCCGGCGCGTCCTCTACTTCCACCGGCCACACTTGCAGAATCGCGCCGAACAGCGGGTGGTCGAAGTAGTGGATTTGCTTGAATTTCAGGCGGCGTTTTTCGGCGATGAAATAATGCGGTTGCCAGGTTGCGGCGGGCCGCGCTTCCGCGTCTTGGCTGTCGTCGGCGGCCGGCAACGGCGGCGACAGTTGCAAGTTCAAGTCGGCGTAAATCAGCGAAGTGCGGTAGACGCGCACGAAGCCGGCGGCCAAGGGGTTGGCGCGGTCGCCGTTGTCGCCATCGTCACCGTCGGCCGCGCCGTTCTCGTTACTGTTACTGTCACCGTCGTCAATTTCATTACCGTCACCGTCACCGTCGCCTTCGCCATTTTCCTCACCGTCGCCGCCACCCAACGCAATCAGCGGCGCGTTCGGGTAAAAAGTCGCGGGCTGCCGCCATCTTGCGGTGTCGAGAATGCGGTAGTCGGCTTCCAGCAGGCGCAGGCGCAGCGGCTCCAAACTGGCGAGGCGGGCGGAGGTCGGATACGACGACGCGCGCGCCGCCAACGCTTTCATCTCGTCCAAACGCGCGGCCACCCGCGCCGATGAAAAATCCCACTGCTCATGCGGCGCGCGCCCGGCTTCGCGCGCAAGGCGGTCGAAGACGATGATTTCCACTTCGTAATCGCGCGCCGCGGCCGCGCTGCAGGCCATCAACGCGGCGACAACACCGGCGCACAAGCGCGCGTTGGCAAATTTTCGCGGCATGACGGGCGGCAGGGCGGCGGGCAAAACGGTGGCGGGACGGTTTTTTAGTTTATCACATCGCGCGCCCGCGACCGGCCGCGCAACCCCATTGAAACCCCGCCGCAAACCCGCTATATTGCGCGGCATGCGCGCCGCGATTTGGTCCGCGCGCGCGCCCAATTCTCCAACGCCTTTTCCACTTCCGAGCGATTCCCATGACCGGCCCGCGAGTTGAACTGATGGATGTCACCCTGCGCGACGGCGAACAGACGCAGGGCGTGTCGTTTTCCCAAGCCGAGAAAGTCAGCATCGCCACCGCGCTGCTGGACTCTTTGAGAGTCGACCGCATCGAAGTCGCGTCGGCCGGCGTGTCCGAAGGCGAGCGCGAGGCGCTGGTGCGCATCAACGACTGGGCCGCCGCCGCCGGTTGTTTGGAACGCGTCGAAGTGCTCGGCTTCATCGACCACCGTCGCAGCGTCGATTGGATTCGCGGCGCCGGCGGCGCGACCTTAAACCTTCTGACCAAAGGCAGCGAAAAACACTGCCGCGAACAGTTGGGAAAAACCTTAAAACAACACCTCGCGGGCATCGAACAAACCGTCGATTACGCGCGCGAACAAGGCCTGCGCGTCAACGCTTACCTCGAAGATTGGTCGAACGGTTACGCCGACAGCCGCGATTATGTTTTTGAAATGATGGAACGCCTGCAAGCCATGCCCATCGACCACTACATGCTGCCGGACACATTGGGCGTGCTCGCGCCGGAGGAAGTGCGCGCGAGTTTATCCGACATGCTGACGCGATTCCCCGACTGCCGCTTCGATTTTCATCCGCACAACGACTACGGCTTGGCGACCGCCAACTGCATGGCCGCGGTGACCGCCGGCGTATCCACCGTGCATTGCACCATCAACTGTTTGGGCGAGCGCGCCGGCAACGCCTCGCTGGCCGAAGTGTGCTTAACCTTGCGCGACAAAATGAACGCGCAACTGTCGATTGACGAGACCAAGATTTACACCTTGAGTCGCATGGTGGAAAACTTCTCAGGCAAACGCGTCGCCGACAACGCGCCGATTACCGGCGCCGATGTGTTCACGCAAACCGCCGGCATCCACGCCGACGGCGACAGCAAAGGCGGGTTATACCAAACCGCCTTGAGCCCGCAGCGATTCAACCGCGCGCATTCGTACGCGCTCGGCAAGATGAGCGGCAAAGCGTCGCTGGAAAAAAACCTCGACGCGCTCGGCATCACATTGTCCGATGACGACCGCGCCAAAGTGCTGAAACGCATCGTCAAGTTGGGCGATTCCAAAGCCGCGATTACGCCGGAAGATTTGCCGTTCATCATCGCCGATGTATTGGAAAGCAAAGGCGACCGCGACTTGGAATTACTCAACTGCTCGATTACCAGCGGCCTGGACTTGGAATCCAGCGTCAGCGTTCGCGTGCGTTTATACGATGAAATTATCAAATCCACCGGGGCCGGCAACGGCGGCTTCGACGCTTTCATCGCCGCCATGCGCAAGATTCTCGAGCCGAAAGATTTCGACTTCCCGGAACTGTTGGACTATCAAATCCGCATCCCCAAAGGCGGCACCGCCAGCGCGCTGGTGGAATGCTCGATTATCTGGCGCGACGGCGCGCGCAATGTGCGCACCCGCGGCGTCAACGCCAACCAAGTTTTCGCCGGCATCGAGGCCACCTTGCGCATGCTGAACATGAAACTGCATCAGCGCGACGGCAACGACGGTACGCGCGCGCAAGACTAACGCTTAAGGTTTTGCTCGAAGTTCCAAGTCGCGCGCGGGTTTGTCATGCAACAGCGAAGCCGTGGCCATGATGTACTACCCCCCCCCCCCCCCCCCCCCGCGCATGCCGGCCGGCCACCGTCGCCGCCGCCGGTACAATCACTTTGGATTGGCGAACAACTGTCGCCGATTGAACAACTTTGCGCGCGTTCGTTTTTGCACCACGGTCATGAATTCATTTTATATGTTTATGATGAACCGGCCGGCGTACCGGACGGTGTGCGCATTGCGGATGCCAACGCCATTTTGCCGGCAAGCGCGGTATTTATGCACAACATCGGCACTTATGCGATTTTCAGCGACTGGTTTCGGTGGGCGTTGTTATACCGCCGCGGCGGTTGGTGGGTGGACATGGATGTAGTTTGTTTGAAACCGTTTATGTTCGATGATGCATTGGTATTCGGCGGCGACAAAAACATCACGCCGGGTAGCGGCAAACGCGGCCGCGGTTTCTGTCACATCGATGTATTGTCGTTCCCGGCCGGGCATGCGTTCTGCAAGCACATGCTTGAGCGTTGCGCGCATCCGAATCGCTTGGTGGCGTACGACACCTGGCGCGACCGCGCGCGCAAACTGAAACGAATTATGCTGCGGCGCGGCCGGGAATCCACCAACTGGGGCGAGTCCGGCGGACCGTACGGTTTTACTTGCGCGTTGGAGCATTACGGTTTATTAAAACGCGCCAAACCGTACGAACTGTTCTCGCCGTATTTGGCTTATCCAAGAAAGCAATGGCAGCGCATGTTATTGGAGCAATTCGCCGGCAATATCGACGGCGATGCGTTGTTCCCCGACAGTTATTCGTTTCATATCGGCAATGAATTTTTGCGTCTCGACGGTTATGACAAATCAAAACCATTCCCCTCGCCATCTTTACTCGGACGGTTAAGTGAGCAGTACCGATAACTTCGACCAATTTAAGTTCGACCGCGCCTGGCTCGACCGCCCACGCGCGCCCGGCATCAGCGCGTATATGCGCATCAAAAACGAACAGCAGTTAGTGCGCGTCGCCATCATGTCGCACATAGAACACTACGATGAAATCATCGCCTGCCATAACGACTGCAGCGACGACACGGTGCGCATCTTGCATGACTTGGCGGCGCAGTATCCGGGCAAAATAAAAGTGTTTCATTACCAGCCGAAAGTGCACCCGCCGCGCAGCCGCGAACACGCGCAAATGTCCGATGATTCAGTGCACGGTTTGGCCAACTACTACAACTGGGCGTTGTCGAAAACCACCCGCCAAGTCGCGGTCAAGTTGGACGCCGACCATCTCGGCATCGAGCACAAGTTGCGCGCATTGACCGCGCGCATTCGCCGCGACATGAATGCCGGCCGGCGCAAACTCTATGTCTCGTCCGGCATCAACTTGTTGCGCGAATCCACCGGCGCGCTCGGGGTGCGCGTGAATTTTTTGTTGGCAGGCAACGGCGACTTCGTTTATCACCCGGTCGACGCGCGAACCGTTTACCGCAATGTTCCAAAATACGAAACATTTGACGCGGTCTACCGTCTGCCGCTGGAAGTGGAATACACCGGCATCACTTTCTTTCACTTGCGCGCGCTGAAACCCACCCATCATTACCGCCCGCGCCGGCGACGCCCGCGGTTTTCATTTCTGCGCGGCGCGTCGCCGGACTTGAACGCGATTATTCCATACCAAGAGTTTTGTTCATCGCAACGCCAACTCCGCCGCAGTTTGCCGACGCAACTCGGCTGGCGCGCTCGCTCGCGTTTCCATCTTTCCGCCAACTCGACCTTGCGCAACTTAAAACAACGACTGACCGGCTACCCCGCCAGTCTGCTGCGCGAGCAACTGTCGCGACTGGAAGACGACTTGCGCGACATCGACTTCAACCGCGATGTGCTTGAGCCGCTGAGCAAATGGGAAGGGGAAATCTCGACGGTGACGGTGGACTGCGGGCGCGACGGTTGAGTTGAATTCCCCCGCGCGCTTCGGCACAATCCCGCCGACACAATCATCGGCGGAGAGCAACGACATGAACTTCAACGCATTCATCACCTGCGCGGTGACCGGCTCCGGCAACACCGTCGGCAAGCATCCGGACATTCCGGTGACGCCGCAACAAATCGCGACCGCGGCCATCGACGCGGCAAAGGCCGGCGCGGCCGTGGTGCATGTGCATGTGCGCGACCCGCGCAGCGGCGCGCCGGCGCGCGACCCGAAACTGTTCGCCGAGGCGGTGAGTCGCATCCGCGACAGCGACACCGATGTGGTCATCAACACCACCGCCGGCATGGGCGGCGACTTGGTGTTCGGCGACGGTGAAAAACCGTTGCCGTTGAACCGGGAGTCCACCGACATGGCCGGCCCGCTGGAACGCCTCGCGCATGTCGAAGAGTTGTTGCCGGAAATCTGCACGCTGGACTGCGGCACCATGAACTTCGCCGAGAGCAATTATGTGATGACCAACACCCCGGGCATGCTGCGAACCATGGCCCGGCGCGTGCAAGAATTAGGCGTGCGTCCGGAGTTGGAAGTGTTCGACACCGGCCATTTGGTATTGGTGAAAGAAATGTTGAAAGACGGTTTGCTCGATGACCCGGTGCTGATTCAATTGTGCATGGGCATTCCGTACGGCGCGCCGGATGACCCCGACACCTTGATGGCAATGGTCAATCAACTGCCGCCCGGCGCGGTGTTCTCGGCCTTCTCGATTGGCCGCAATCAATTGCCGTACGTGGCAATGGCGGTACTGGCCGGCGGCAATGTGCGAGTCGGTTTGGAAGATAACCTGTACTTAAAGAAAGGCGTGTTCGCCAGCAACGCGCAATTGGTCGAGCGCGCGGTGACCATTTTGTCGGGCATGAATGTCAATGTCATGAACGCCGATGAAGTGCGAACGAAGTTGGCGTTGAAGAAGCGTCACTGACCGTCACGCCCGCAGGCTGTTAAGCGGGCGTCCAGCGTCTTTGTTTTTTTGTTGCACCACGCAAAACAATTAAAGACTCTGGATTCCGGGTCAATGGAAAATATGGTCGCTGCGCTCCCTATTTTCCTATTGCCCGGAATGACGACTCGAATTGCAAGCCAAAATGAAAACTGAAACCAAAATCAAAACCGCCGCACTCATCGGCGGCGGTGTCATCGGCGCGGGATGGGCCGCGCGGCTGCTCATCAACGGCATCGATGTCACGCTCTGCGACCCATCCGAACGCGCGGCCGCGCGCGTCGAACCAGTGGTCGCTGCGGCGTTGCGCGCGTATCGACGGATGACTCTCGCGCCGGTCGCGCAACGCGGCCGGTTAACTTTCACTGACTCCGTGGCCGATGCGGTCACCGCCGCCGACTTCGTGCAAGAAAGCGCGCCGGAGCGCATCGACATTAAGCGCGAGTTAATCCGTACAGTCTGCGCGCATGCGCCGGCCGAAGTCGTGGTCGCATCTTCATCGTCCGGTTTGTTGCCGAGCGCGTTGCAACACGGCGTACGATTCCCCGAGCGCGTGCTCATCGGCCATCCGTTCAACCCGGTGTATCTGATGCCGCTGGTGGAAATCGTCGGCGGCCGGCAAACCGGCGAAGAATCCAAACAAGCGGCGGCCGGTTTCTACCGCAGCATCGGCATGCATCCGTTATTCATCCGCAAAGAAATCGACGCCTTCGTCGCCGACCGCATGATGGAAGCGTTGTGGCGCGAGGCGTTGCACTTGGTTAACGACGGCATCGCCACCACCGATGACATCGACCAAGCGCTTGCTTACGGCCCCGGGTTGCGGTGGGCGTTTATGGGCCCGTTTATGACTTACCGCGTGGCCGGCGGGGAAGGCGGGTTTCGTCACTTTATGGCGCAGTTCGGCCCCAGTTTAAAATGGCCATGGGCGCGATTCGACGGCCCCGAGTTAACCGATGAATTGCTCGACAAACTAACCGCGCAATCCGATGCGCAAGCCGCGGGGTTAAGCATCGACGAACTGGAACAGCGGCGCGACGATTGTTTGGTGGCGGTGTTGCGCGCGTTGCGCACCGAACAATACGCGGCCGGGCAAACCTTGCATCGTTATGAAGAACAGTTGTATGAAGCGGGCCACCGCAAAGCGATGGCGAGTGCCGATGATTTGCGCCGGCCGTTGCGTTTGCATGATGGCGTGGTGCCGCCGGAATGGGTCGACTACAACGCGCACATGACCGAGAGTCGTTACTTGCAGGCGTTCGGCGATGCATCCGATGCGTTGTTTCGTTATATCGGCGTCGACCGCGCATACCACGCGGCCGGTTGCAGTTATTACACCGTCGAGACGCACATTAACTTCTTGCGCGAAGCGCATGTCGATGCGCGGTTCGCGGTCACCACGCAATTACTCGGCGGCGATGAAAAACGCATTCACTTGTTTCACCGCATGCATGCGGTTGATGGCGATGCCGTTGACGGTGACGGTGACGGTGATGGCGACGGCGACGGTGAATTATTAGCCACCACCGAGCAGTTGTTGCTGCATGTCGACACCGCGGCCGGCAAGGTTTGCGCGGCGCGGCCGCAAGTTTTTGCGCGTTTGAGTCGCATCCTCGACGCGCATGCCGGGTTGCCCGCACCGCCGCAAGCCGGGCGCGCGATTCAACGCCGCTCGCCGCGCGCATGAGTTCCCCGTCACATTCACCGTCATTCGCCGGCCAGCGCGTCATGGTCACCGCGGCCGCGGCCGGCATTGGCCGCGCCATCGCCGGCGCATTCGCCGAGGCCGGCGCCGCGGTGCATGCAGTCGACATCGACGCCGAAGCGGTGGCGCGCATGAACGCCGAACTACCCGGCATTCAAACCACGGTCGCCGATGTCGCGATTGAGAAACAAGTCGCGCATGCATTCGCCGCGCATCAAAAACAGGTTGGCGGCATGGAAGTTTTAATCAACTGCGCCGGCATCGCGGGCCCCACCGCGTTGTTGGAAGACATCGCTGCGGCCGACTGGCGGCGCTGCGTCGCGGTTAATTTGGACGCGACTTTCTTAACTTGCCGCCGCGCCATTCCGCTGTTGCGCGCGGCTGCGCGTGGTGTCATCATCAACATCGCATCAACCGCCGGCTGGCATGGCTATCCATTGCGCGCGCCGTACGCGGCCGCCAAATGGGCCGTCATTGGTTTAACCAAATCGCTGGCGATGGAACTGGGCCCGGCCGGCATTCGCGTCAACGCCATCTGCCCCGGCAGCATCGACGGCGCGCGCATGGACGCGGTTATCACCGCCGAGGCCGCGCGCAAAAACATGACCGAAGCGCAAGTCCGGCGCAAATACACCGACGGCGTCTCGCTGCACACCTTCATCGCCGCCGAAGACATCGCCGACGCCGCGCTGTTTATCGCATCAAACGCCGCGTCCAAAATCACCGGTCAAATCATTAATGTCGACGGCCATTTGGAATCGGTCGGCGGCCTCGATTCATAACGCGAGCACCCCATCATGGATTTCCAACTCAGCGAAGAACAACGCATGCTGAGCGACACCGCGCGACGGTTTGTCGAGGCGGAGTTGTATCCGTACGAACAACAAGTCGAAGACGCGGATGAACTGCCCGCGGAGTTGCGCCGGCAAATCATCGAGCGCGCGCTGGCCGCGGGTTTATACGCCGCCAACATGCCGGAAGAACTCGGCGGCGGCGGACTCGACACTTTGTCGATGTGTCTTCTCGACCGCGAACTCGGCCGCGCCAACATGGCATTGCAATACACAGTCGCGCGGCCGAGCAACATTTTGCAAGCCTGCATCGGCGAACAGCGCGAAAAGTACTTGTATCCATGCATCCGCGGCGAGAAAACCGACTGCTTGGCAATGACCGAGCCCGGTGCCGGCTCCGACATTCGCTCGATGGCATGCGCAGCCAAACGCGACGCCGGCGGCGACTACCGCATCAACGGCGTCAAACATTTTATCAGCCACGCCGATGTCGCCGACTTCGTGATTTTATTCGCCGCCACCGGCGTGGAACAAACCGCGCGCGGCCCGCGCAAAAAAATCACCGCGTTCTTGGTCGACAAAGGCGCGCCAGGATTCACCGTGCGGCGCGGCTACCGCAGCGTCTCGCACCGCGGCTATCACAACTTCATTCTTGAGTTTGATGATTGCCGGGTGCCGGCCGCGCAAGTATTGGGCGAAGTCGACCAAGGATTCGATGTCGCCAATCAATGGCTCGGCAACACGCGGTTGCAAGTCGCGGCGATTTGTTTGGGAAGATGCGACCGCGCGTTTGAGTTGGCATGCGACTACGCGGCCACGCGCAAACAGTTCGGCCAGACCATCGGCAAGTTCCAAGGCGTCGGTTTCAAGTTGGCGGACATGGAAGTCGCGCGCCGCGCCGCCGAGTTGCTTACCTACCAAGCGGCGTGGCGCGAAGACCACGGCGGCATGACCGACATGGACGCGGCCGTCGCCAAGTTGGCGGCCACCGAAACACTGGCGCGCATCGCCGACGAGGCGCTGCAGATTCACGGTGGCATGGGTTTGATGGCCGACTTGCCGCTGGAGCGCATCTGGCGCGACGCGCGGGTGGAACGCATCTGGGAAGGCAGCAGCGAGATTCAACGCCTGATTATCTCGCGCGCGATTTTGCGGCCGCTGGAGTCGCGCTGAGTGTGCCGCCGCTTGCGTCGCGCATGTTCATTGTTAACCGTCGCCGCCGTCGCCGCCCATGAAACGCCCAAACTTTTTCATCCTCGGCGCGCCCAAGTGCGGCACCACTTCGCTGGATGCGTATCTCAAATCGCATCCGCGCATTTTCACCGCGGTTAAAGAGCCGCACTATTTCAACACCGACGACAACTACCGTTTGACCGCGGACTTGCCGGCGTACGAATCGTTGTTCGCTGATGCGACTGACGCGCATCTGGCGGTCGGCGAAGCCTCGGTGCGCTATTTGCATTCGCGCGATGCGGTCGATAACATACTGCGCTACAACGCGGACGCAAAGTTTATCGTTATGGCGCGCAACCCGGTCGCGATGGCGCATGCATGGCATGGTCAGTTGGTGTTCAACGGCGAGGAGGATGAGACCGATTTCGCGGCCGCGTGGGCGTTGCAAGATGCGCGGCAGGGCGGCGAGTCGATTCCGCGCGGCTGCATCGATGTTTCGGCGTTGTTGTACGGCGAGTTTTGTTGTGTCGGCAAGCAGTTGGCGCGCGTGTATGAACGGGTTGCCGCGGCGCGCGTGCAGGTGGTGTTGTTTGACGATTTTGCCGCCGACCCGGGCCGCGTTTATCGCGCGGTGTTACGATTTCTCGATGCGCCGGACGACCACCAACCGCCCGGCGGTTTTGCGGTACATAACCCAGCCAAAGTGCGGCGCCACTTTTTGCGCCATGCGCGTCACGCATTGCAACCGCTCGCCCGTTTGAAAACTGCGCTCGGCATTCGCCGACCGTTCGGCATCTCCAAGCGCATCGAAAAATACGAAGGCAAATCTCAACCGCGCGCGCCGTTGTCGCCGGATTTTCAGCGCGCGTTGGCGGAACATTTCGCCGATGATGTGCGGCAACTGGAAAGTTTGCTCGGCCGCGACTTGTCGCACTGGCGCGCGCCGGCATGAACGCCGCACCCAATGAAACGACCCGACTTCTTCATCCTCGGCGCGCCCAAGTGCGGCACCACTTCGCTGGACGCGTGGCTGGGAGCGCATCCGCGCATCTTCACCGCGCCGAAGGAGCCGGATTATTTCAACCGCGCTCCCGGCGACACGAACAACCTGCGGCAATACGAATCGTTGTTCGCGGCCGCGAACGATGCGCATCTCGCGGTCGGCGAGACCTCGCCGAAATATCTGCGCCATCCGCATGCGGTCGGCAATATTTTGCGCTACAACGATGCGGCGAAGTTCATCGTGATGGTACGTAACCCGGCCGACATGGCGATGTCATGGCATGCGCAGCAACTGCGCAACGACAACGAAGATGTGCGCGACTTCGAGACTGCATGGAACTTGCAGGGTCAACGCCGCGCCGGCGATGCGATGCCGCGTTTGTGTTATGACGCCGCCAACTTGTTGTATGGCGATGTGTGCGCGTTGGGCAAGCAGTTGGCGCGCGTGTATGAACAGGCGGCGCGTGAGCGTGTGCATGTCGTGGTGTTTGATGATGTTGTCGCCGACCCGGGCCGCGTTTATCGCGCGGTGTTGAAGTTTTTGCAAACGCCGGACGATGGGCGCGCGGTGTTTGATGCGCATAACCCGGGCCGTTTGCCGCGCTTTCGTTACTTGAACCGCAAACTATCCGATGCGCATGTCAAGTTGGCGCAAATAAAAACCGCGCTTGGCATTCGCCGCTCGTTTAACAGCGGCGCGTTGCTGCAGCGGTTAAAGCGGCTCAACAGCCGCGCCGACTCGCGGCCGCCGTTGCGCCCGGAATTTCGCCGCGCGTTGGCGGATTATTTCGCCGATGAAGTGCGGTTGTTGGAAAGTTTGCTCAGCCGCGACTTGTCGCATTGGAGGCGGTGATGGCGGCCGAGCAAGAAGAAGCAACGGTCAGCGTCATCGTGCCGACGCATAACCGCGCCGCGTATTTGAAGCGCGCGCTGGACAGCATCCGCGCGCAAACTTATTCCAACATGGAAGTCATCGTCATCGCCAACGGCTGCGCCGATGCCACCGCGCAAGTCGCGCGCGATTTTCAACGCCAACTCGAATCGCAACCGCAAACTTCGCCGACGCCGCCAGTTGATTTCATCTTCCGCGACTTCAAGGAAACGTTCGGCGGCGCGCGCGCGCGCAACCTCGGCATGGACTGCGCGCGCGGTACTTACATCGCGTTTCTCGATGATGATGATTGCTGGCATCCGGACAAGTTGTCCGCGCAAGTCGCGTTGCTGAACCGTTATGATTGCGCGTTAGTCGGTAGCGATTATTTTTATTGGTATGGACCGCTGGAGC
Organism: Gammaproteobacteria bacterium; assembly: GCA_028817405.1. GTDB lineage: Bacteria > Pseudomonadota > Gammaproteobacteria > Arenicellales > Poriferihabitantaceae > JAHRAW01. The sequence continues at coordinate 13,416 of JAPPPS010000009.1, read as the reverse complement.
ATGAACAAACGCGGCCGGCCGGCCGCGCCGCCGCTACCGCCGAGGCGACCGTATTGCGCTTCGATGATTTAACATGCGAGAACAAACTCGGCGGTTTTTCGCTGTGCTTGACGCGGCGGTCGCGCATCGGCAAGTTGCGCATCGACGAACAACTGCAAGCGTTGCAGGACTGGGATTTATGGTTGAAAATACTCGCGGCCGGCGGCGGCGCGCGCATCAGTCCGCATCGGCATGTCTATTACCGCATCGACGGCGAGCGCATATCCAATCGCTACGCGCAAATCGCCGCCGCGCAACGGCATTTTTTAAGTCGTTGGCGCGAGCGCCTCGATGCGCCAAGCATCGCGTATCACGAAATGCGACTTTTTTCCTTTCAAATGAAAATGCGCGCCGGCGCGGCCGGCGAAGCAACTAACCATAAGCAAAACATCTTCGAGAAGTTCTCAACCTGGTTTTGCGTCATTGCCCGATGGCCATGGTTCATCAAAACAATTCACCGCAGTTCCGAGCGCGGCAACCTGAAACGCTATATCCATTACATGCTACTGCCGCTGTTTGACATCGACGCCATACGCATGCGTTTATGGCGCATCGGCATCGGCAACAAGCGCGCGCGCAACACGGCGCCGGAGACAAAGTAACGCTATGCAAACCGCGCAACATTTAATTGGCTGGTTGCATGGCATCCGCTACCGCCTCGCGCATGCATTGCGGCGGCGGTCGGGAATCAACGCCCGGCCGCGCGCGCATCCGGTGGTGGTCAGTTTAACTTCGCATCCGCCGCGGTTGTCCACCGTATTTTTGGCGGTGGAATCGCTGCTGAATCAATCTTTCCAACCCGACCGCATCGTGTTGTGGTTGTCGACTGCGGAAGTCAACGCGGCCGACCTTCCCGACACGCTTCGCCGGCAACAAAAACGCGGCTTGGAAATTCGCTTAGTCGATGAAAACTTAAGTTGCTATAAAAAACTTATTCACGCCATCGAAAAATTCCCCGACTGCCACATCGTCACCGCCGATGATGATTTCATGTTTCCGCGCCATTGGCTGCGCGATTTATACCGCGCGCACCGTCGCCACCCAGACTGCATCGCCGCATACCGCGGCTACTGGTTCAGCCGACGCGCCGCGCGCGAACTGCGCCCGTATAACTTGTGGCCGCCGGCCGACAACGCCACCGAACCATCGTTCGACATCTTCCCCACCTGCGGCGCCGGCGCATGGTTTCCGCCGCATGCTTTGGGCGCGCGCGTGACCGAGCGCCAACTTTTTATGCGCCTCGCCCCCGACGCCGATGATATTTGGTATAAAGCGCATGCGCTGCTGGCGCGCACGCCTACGCTGATGGCGCGCCCGCGCAGCGTTACTTTCCCCATGATTTTTGCGCGCGGCAGTCAAGACACGACGCTGTGGCAAACCAATGAACGCGCCAACGATGCGCATTTGAAAGCGGTGTTCACTCACTTCGATTTGTATTCAACGCTGTCGCGGGCCGATGCGCGCGGCGACCCGGCGCGTTTATACCGTCGCGCGGGCCGCCGCCGCAAACGCCTGTTCGACATCGGCTTGGCGCTCGTCTGTTTGCCGCTGCTGAGCGTGCCGATGCTGTTGATTGCGGCGCTGCTTAAAGCGACTTCGCGCGACCGCGTGCTGTACTGGTCGAAGCGCGTCGGCAAAGGAGGCGTGATTTTTAACATGCCGAAGTTTCGTACGCTTAAACCCATCGCGACGGTTTCAGCGGCAGCGACGGCCGCGCCGGTCGACCGAACCGCGCATGCCAACGCCGCGCGCGAGTATGAATCGTTCGGCAAGTTTTTGCGCTACACCAGTTTGGATGAGTTGCCGCAGTTGTTTTCGATTCTCAAAGGCGACATGAGTTTTGTCGGTCCCCGCCCCATTGAACCGGTCGAGGCCGGTTTGATTGCGTTGCGCGCGGAGAAGGAAGTCGACTCGCTGGCCCCCGGTCTCACCGGCTGGGCGCAAGTCAACGGTCGCGATTTGTTGAGCGACGCCGAGAAGGTTGACTTCGACATGCAATACTTAAGCCGCCGCAGTTTATGGCTGGACATCAAAATTCTTTTCATCACCGTCGCGCAAGTCATTCGGCGGAAGAATATTTCGTTTTGACGGTTCGCCGCGCCATGAAACTCCAACTCCTCATCGCCACCGTCGACGGCGCGTTCTTCGAGCGCGGGTATGCGCCGCCGTTTGACGATTATTTAGTCATCAATCAAATCAGCCGGCCGGCCATCGAGTCGGCCGACAACAACGCGCCGCCAAAAGTATTCGACTACCAAGAGACCGGCCTGTCGCGCAGCCGCAACCGCGCATTGCAACGCGCCAACGCCGACATCGGCGTCATCGCCGACGACGATGTGCGCCACCCCGACGACGCGCCAGTCATCATCGCGCGCGCTTTCGCCGCCCATCCGCGCGCCGACATCATCACCTTCCAAGCGCGCACCCCGGATGGCGCGCTGTTCAAAAAATATCCGCCGCGCGCGCGCCGTCACAGCGCCCGCTCCATTATGCGCGTGAGTTCATGGGAAATCGCGTTGCGCTTGGAATCGATTCGCGCGGCCGGTCTGCGCTTCGACGAACGATTCGGCCTCGGCGCAACCTTCCCCACCGGCGAGGAAAACATCTTTCTCATCGACGCATTGCGCCGCGGTTTAAACTTGCGCTATGTTCCGCAACCCATCGCCATTCATCCCGCGCAAAGTTCCGGCGCCGACTTTTCCCACCCCGATAACATCGTTGCCAAAGGGGCCGCGTTCCGCCGCATGTTCGGCGCGGCCTCGGCGCCGCTCGCTTGCGCTTTCGCGTACAAAAAATACCGCTTGTCGGATTTAACTTGCCGGCAGTTTTACCGTCACATGCGCGCCGGCAACTTGGCTTATCAACGCCACATAAAACGCGCATGAAAACATCCGCTGCGCCGGACCGCGCGCCAACGCCCGCGCCCAATTCCGTGACGAACCCCATGCCATTGGTTTCCATCATCACGCCGTGCCGCAACGCCGAAGCGTTCATCGGCGCGGCCATCGACTCGGTGCGCGCGCAAACTTTAACCGACTGGGAAATGCTCATCGTCGACGACGCATCAACCGATGCCTCCGCGGCCGTCATCAAAGACTACGCCGCGCGCGATAACCGCATTCGCCTCCTGTCGCAGCCCGGTGTCGCATCGCCCGGCAGACACCCATCCACCGTCGCGCCAATCACCCCGCAACCAACCGGCGCCGCGGCCGCGCGCAACCACGCCATCGCGCAAGCCCGCGGTAGATACATCGCCTTCCTCGACGCCGACGATGTATGGTTTGCGGACAAACTCGCCAAGCAAACCGCGTTCATGGCAACGCACGAACAAGCATTCACCTACGCGTCGTACCGCCTCATCGACGCCGCCGACCGCGACCTCGGCGTGTTCACCGTGCCGCCGCAAATCACCCGCGCCGATTTGTTGAAAGTCAATTCGGTCAGTTGCCTGGCGGCGGTTTATGACGCGCGCGCGCTCGGCAAAATGCGCATGCCGGCTCTCGACATCGGCCACGATTATGCGCTGTGGCTGGCGATTCTAAAACGCGTCGGCAACGCCCGCGGCATCGTCGAACCGCTCGCCGCCTGCCGCATCCAACAACCGGCCTCGCTGTCCGGCGACAAACTCCGCGCGGCGCGCCGGCGCTGGCACATCTACCGCCGCCATGAGCGCCTCGGCCGCGCCGCCAGCGCCTACTATTTCTGCCACTACGCTTATCACGGCCTGCTGAAATACCTGTGGCGCGCCCGCATCACGCGTTGGCTAAACCACCTCCGCGCGGCCGTCGCGGGGGGGCGGCCGGTTTGACATCGGCGCGGGCGTGGCGGACAATGCCGGTTCGCGTTATCCTTTCCTTTCCATCTTTTCCGCCACCAATGGAGGTTCCCATGAAATCAATTCTCAGCAAACACGCCGGCGGTTCGCTTTGCGCCGCGGCGCTGGTCGGGCTGGCGTTCACCTCGCCGGTTCGGGCCGCGGATGTGGTCATCGGCGTGCCCAACTGGCCGTCGGTGCAAGCCACCGCCAATGTACTGAAAGTCGCCATCGAGGAGAATCTCGGCCTCGATGTGGAACTGCAAAACGCCACCAACCCCATCGTGTTCGAGGCGATGGATTCCGGCGCGATGCACGCGCATCCGGAAGTGTGGATGCCGAACCAGCAGAACCTGCACGACACTTTCGTCAAGGACAAAGGCTCGGTGGTGATGAACCGCAACGGCGTGGCCGCGTTTCAGGGCATGTGCACGCCGCAACAGTTCGCCGACAAGCACGGCGTCAAGTCCATCGATGATTTAAGCAACCCGGACATCGCGGCGTTGTATGACAGCGACGGCGATGGGCGCGGCGAGATTTGGATTGGCGCGCCGGGCTGGGCGTCCACCAACATCGAGAAGATTCGCGCCAAGTCGTACGGCTACGACCAAACCTTCGAGTTGACCGAGAGCGACGAGACGCTGGCGTACGCCGCGCTCGACAACGCCATCAAGGCCGGCAAACCGTGGGTCGGATTCTGCTACACGCCGCACTATGTTTTCGTGCTGCATGATATGCAGATTCTGGGAGAGCCGGCGTATGACGCCGGCAAGTGGAATGTGATTCAGCCGACCGACGACCCGGCGTGGCTGGAAAAATCCAGCGCCGGCGTGGCTTGGGACACCGCTTATTTGCACTTGCACTACGCCAAGTCCGTCGAGCAAGACCAGCCGGAAGTCGCCAAACTGTTCCGCAACATGAAGTTGGACACCGACATCGTCTCGGAGATGACTTACGCGCTGGTCATCGACAAAAAGGAAGCCGAGGACTACGCCCGGGAATGGGTCGCGGAAAACGAGGATTTGGTGCTCGGTTGGCTGGCTGACTGACGCCGCAATCTGAGAACCCGGCCCGCGTCGCATGCGCGGGCCGGGTTCGATTTTTTGCGCGCGGTTGCGGTTAACTGTCGCCGCAACGCTTGCAATCGGAACGATGACATGACCGAGACGGTCGTCAAAGCCAGCCATGTCTGGAAGGTGTTCGGCGCGCGTTACCGCGAGGCGCTGGACGCCATTCAGCGCGAGGGTATCGGCAAGCCGGAGGTGCTGAAGCGCTTCGCCTGCGTGGTCGGCGTACAGGACGCCAGTTTCGAAGTGCTGCGCAGCGAAATCTTTTGCATCATGGGCTTGTCCGGCTCCGGCAAGTCAACATTGGTGCGGCATGTCAATCGCCTCATTGAGCCGACCAGCGGCAACATCGAAGTGTTGGGCCGCGACATCTCGCAACTGGGCGACGCGCAACTGCGCGAGGTGCGCGCCAACCAAATCGGCATGGTGTTTCAGCACATGGCGCTGATGCCGCACCGCTCGGTGCGCGACAATGTCGCTTATCCGCTGGAGATTCGCGGCGTGCCGAAATCCAAACGATGGGCGGTGTCCGACCACACATTGGAGTTGGTCGACTTGGTCGGCTACGAAGACCGCCTGCCGAAAGAATTGTCCGGCGGCATGCAGCAGCGCGTCGGCATCGCCCGGGCCTTGGCCTCGGACCCGCAAGTGCTGCTGATGGATGAACCGTTCTCGGCGCTGGACCCGCTGATTCGGATGCAGATTCAAGACCAGTTCAAAAAGTTGGCGGTCAAACTGCAAAAGACCACGCTGTTTATCACCCACGATTTGGACGAAGCGATTCGCATCGGCCACCGCATCGCGATTATGAAAGACGGTTTGATTGTGCAAGTTGGTACGCCGGAGGAAATCGTCATGCATCCGGCCGATGATTATGTGCGCGAGTTCGTCAAGGGAATCTCCAAACTGAAACTGTTCAAGGCGCATTCCATCATGCGGCCGCTGGAGTCGTATCAAGGCGACGGCGGCAACGGTGTTGCCTTAAGCGCCGCGCCGCGCGCCGATGAAAACGCCACTCTCGACGAACTCATCGACCACGCGCTCGGCAGCGGCCGGCCGGTGGTCATCACTTCCGCCGGCCGCGATGTCGGCGTGGTGAGTAAAACGCAACTCTTGCGCAGCATTCAGGGGGACAAGGAATCATGAGCGACGACACGCGCGACACCGCCGCCGTCGATGTCGGTGCCGTCGACTCCAGTGTCGTTGCGGCCTCCGACATCGAAGTCGACCACGCGCAACTCAACGAATCGATTGCGCGCTTCGCCGGGCCAAGCGGCGACTACTACGCCGCGGCCTTCCGCCGCATTCACAACGCCCGGCGCGGCCTGCCCAACACCTTCAACTTGTTCGCAGCGCTGTTGGGCCCGTTGTGGGCCGCGTCGCGCGCGGTGTGGGGCATGTTCTGGGGCTTTTTGTTGTTGGAAATGATTGCCTGGGTGCAAATCGGCCGCGGCTGGTGGGGCAATCCGGGCGCGTCGTTCTTCGAGCGCGCGGACAAACAACGCGAGCGCGCCGGGAATTTTTTGGAGCGCGCCGAGTCGGCGCGCGCGGCCGGCGACGACCCGGCGCGATTCGAAAAACTCGCGGAGAACCTGACCAACGCCGCGGACAAAAACCACGTGCAGGGCCTCGCCGCCAACGCCGAAGCGTTTGAGATTTTGTTGTTCGGTTTGCTGATGTTGTTGGCGTTCAAGTTGATGCAGGGTTTCTACGCCAACATCGCGTACGAGAACCAGTATTCCAGATGGCGCATCGACCCGGTGCGCGTGGAAAGCGGGCGCAAGACGCGCAACATCGCGCTCGGCGCGGCGTTGGTTCTCATGATTGCGCCGCTGACCATCTACGATTTCACCGTCGCCAGTCCGTTGGCGGCGCTGGAAATTTTCCCGGAAAAGGAAGTGTCCGCGTTGTTCGTCGCCGGCCCGAACGAGACGTTGTTCTCCGTCATCGCCGGCTGGCTGGAAGCGCGCATCGATGTCGCGGCGGTGGCCGGCGCCGGCGCGTTCGACGGCATCACCGCCGGCGTTAGGTCGATTCTGCGCGCGATTAGTTTGGCGCTCATCGATACGCCGTGGCCGGTGGTTATGGCGGTGATTTTCGTCACCGCGTGGCGCGCGGCCGGCCCGCGGGTGGCGATTTTCACCGCCGCATCGCTGGTGTACATCGCGCTGCTGGGCTACTGGGAAATCGCGATGGAAACGGTCGCGTTAGTCGGCGCGGCGGTGGCCATCTGCGTGACCGCCGGCATTCCGCTCGGCATCTGGTTCGGCAAATCCAAGCGCGCCTACCACGCCGCCGAGCCCATCCTCGACTTGATGCAAACCCTGCCGGCCTTCGTGTATCTCATTCCCATCATCGCGTTCTTCGGCACCGGCAATCCGCCCGGCATTCTCGCCACCATTATCTTCGGCATGCCGCCGGTCATCCGCTTGACCGCGCTCGGCATCCGCGGCGTGCCGAACGACATCAAGGAAGCGGCGGTGGCGTTCGGCGCATCGCGGTACCAATTGCTGCGCGATGTGGAAGTGCCGCTGGCGTTGCCGTCGATTATGACCGGGGTCAACCAAACTATTCTCATGTGTTTGTCGATGGTGGTCATCATCTCGCTCATCGGCGGCGGCGGCTTGGGCAAGGTGATTCTCGAAGCGCTGCAATACGCCGCCAAAGGCCCCGGCTTGCTCGGCGGTTTTGCGATTTTGTTCTGCGCCATGGTCATCGACCGCATCGTGCAAGGCGCATTTCGACGCGATGACCAGAAGTGAGGCGCGTAGCGCAATTCCTGATGGTAGAGAAATAAGGAGCGATAGCGACTATATTTCTCACCAATCAGGAAGCCAGAGTCTTTAATTAACCTTGGCGAGCAAACAACGAAAAGCAAAGACTCTGGACTCCCGCTCTACGGCGGGAGTTGCGGCGCTACGCGCCGCGGAATCGAACAAAAGCCTGCATCCGCCCACGAGCGGGGGCGCTGGTTTTCGGGTCAATGGAAAACAAGGTCGTTGCGTTCCCCGTTTTCCTGTTACCCCACTCAACCAATTTCCGTCAAATACCATTCGATGAATGCGGTGGTGAATTCTTCCATCTCGGACAGCGGGCCGGGGGTGTAGAATTTTGAGTTGACGCCTTTGGCGTTGTTCTCAATGATTTTTTTGTCGGCGTCGGAGGTGATGCGCCATAGCCAAGTTAAACGGTCGATGTCGTAGTCGCGGCCGGCGGTTGCATCGGCGCGCACCAACCAAACGATTTCCATGTCGGTGCATTGCGTACCGCATGGCGTGAAGCGGTAGATAACCGCGTGGTCGGCGTATAACAAACCGAACGACGCCGGGCCGATTTGCGTGTCAGCGACGCCGCCGCCGTAGTCGCCGATGTTTCCCAACAACGGCGCCAACGGCCGGCCGTCTGCGCTGCCGGTGACGAATGATTCGTATAACGCGTTGCGCGCGTAGTAGTATGGCGTCGCGCCTTTGTCGGGGAATCCTTCGCCGCCGACGGTGGCGGTTCGATAACCCAACTTGGCGGCTTGCCGCAGCATGGCCGGGCGACGTTTGGCGTTGTCGGCCGGCGAAGTCAGCGCATGACAACGCGCGTATTCGGCGTGCGCCGGCGCGCAGTGATAGCACTCCATAAAATTTTCCACCGCCAATTTCCAGTTGGCGGCGACGCGCCAAGTTTGCTTGGCGGCGACTCGCGCGTTCGCCAAATCATAAACCGCATAACTCGCGTCCATCGCTTCGAGTTCCGCGTTCAAGTCCGGCGCGTTGGCGTCGAGGTTGATAAAAATCATGCCGTGGAACACCGCGCAACGAATTGGTTTCAACGCATACCGACTCGCGTCAAAACCGGCCGGCATGTTGCGCGGCGTACGCAAGCCGCCGTCGAGGTTGTAAGTCCACGCGTGATACGGGCAGACGAACGCCGACACCCGCCCGGAAGTTTCGGTGCAGATGCGCGAGCCGCGGTGCCGGCAAACATTGGCGAAGGCGCGAATTTCGCCGTCGCGGCCGCGCGCGATGATGACCGACTCCGCGCCGACTTCCAACAAAAAATAATCGCCCGGCTCGGCGACTTCGCCGGCATGCCCGGCGTACATCCAGTGACGGTAAAACACCGCGTCGAGGTCGGTTTGATAAACCGCATCGGAAGTGTAGAACGCGGCCGGCAGCGCAAACCCCGGACGGTAGTCGGCGATTAACGCGCGCGCTTGCGGCGACGCTTCGGATGCAACTTGGGACATGACGGCGCGACGGTGGCGTTTGGAGCGGAACGATAGGCGCGAATTGTAACCCGCGCGCGACTTGAAAAACCGCCGCGCGCGCCTTATTTTCCCGCCAACCTTGACTCACTTTTATCTTCCCATGTCCGCCAAAAAATCCGCCGCCGGCGCCGCCAAAAAAACCGGCGCCAACTCCGCTACCGCCGCCACCGCCAAGTCATCCGCTGATGCCAAGGCCGCGGCCGCCACCGATGCCGCCGCGGTCGAGACGCATGCGTTTCAAACTGAGGTGCAGCAACTGCTCAACCTCATCATCCATTCGTTGTACAGCAACAAGGAAATCTTCCTGCGCGAGTTAATCGCCAACGCCTCGGACGCTTGCGACCGCCTGAGGTTTCTCGCGCTGACCGACGGCGCGTTGTATGAGGACGGCAAAGACGGCGACGACTCGCTCGGCGTCTGGGTCGGCGTCGATGAAAAGAAAAACACCGTCACGGTGCGCGACAACGGCATCGGCATGAACCGCGACGAGGTAATTGAAAACATCGGCACCATCGCCCGCTCCGGCACGCGCCGGTTTCTCGAACAGATGAACGACAAGGACGCCAAGGACAGCGCCTTCATCGGCCAGTTCGGCGTGGGTTTTTATTCGGCGTTCCTGGCCGCGGCGGAAGTCACCGTACTCACCCGCCGCGCCGGCGCGCCCGCGGCCGACGGTGTCAAGTGGAAGTCCACCGGCAGCGGCGAATACACCGTCGAGACCATCGTTCGCCCGCAACGCGGCACCGAAATCATTCTCAAGATAAAAAACGACCAGAAAGAATTTCTCGACCACCACCGCTTGCGCGCGGTCATCGGCAAATACTCCGACCACATCTCATTGCCGATTCACATGCCGAAACCGCCGGCGTTGGACGACGACGGCAAACAAATCCCCGGTCAACAACCGGCGTGGGAAACCGTCAACAAAGGTTCGGCGTTGTGGGCGCGCGCGCGCGGCGAAATCACCGACGACGAATACCACGCTTTCTACACCGCGCTCACTTATGACCCGGAGCCGCCGGCGGTCAAGTTGCACAACCGCGTGGAAGGCAAGATGGAATACATCTCGCTGTTTTTCATTCCAGCCAAAGCGCCGTTTGATTTATGGGACCGCGAACGGCGGCACGGTATTAAACTGTATGTGCGGCGCATCTTCATTGCCGAAGATGCGCGTCAGTTGATGCCGAACTATTTGCGCTTCGTGCGCGGCTTGGTCGACTCGGCCGACTTGCCGTTGAATGTGTCGCGCGAATTCTTGCAGCAGAACCAAGACATCGACAAAATCCGCGCCGCCTCGGTTAAAAAAGTGTTGGCTGAACTGAAAAAAATCGCCGCCAAAGACGCGCAGCAATACGCGGCGTTGTGGAAAGAGTACGGCCGCGTCATCAAGGAAGGAATCATCGAAGACTTCGACAACCGTGATTCGATTTGCCAACTGCTGCGTTTTGCTTCGACGCATAACCAATATAGCGGTGGTGCCGGCGATGCCGATGCGCAAAGCGTATCGTTGGACGACTACATCAAACGCATGCCGGCCAAACAAAAAGCGATTTATTATGTCACCGCCGACAGCGCGGCCGCAGCCAAGTCCTCGCCGCATTTGGAAGTGTTTCGCAAGAACGCCGTCGAGGTGCTGCTGTTGTTCGACCCGGTCGACGAATGGGTGGTCGGTCACATGACCGAATACCAAGACAAACCGTTGCGCTCGATCGCCAAAGGCGATTTGGACTTGAGCGAACTCACCGGCCAGTCTGCCGGCGCCGCCGCCGACGACAAAGACGCAAGCGGCGACCAACCCGGCATCGACGCGTTGGTCGGCAAAATCAAAACTGCGCTCGGCGACCAAGTGAAAGAAGTGCGCGTGTCCAGCCGATTGGTGGATTCGCCCGCGTGTTTGGTCGCCGACAGTCATGACTTGGGCGGCAACTTGCAGCGCATCTTGCAAGCCATCGGCCAGGACGCGCCGGCCGCCAAACCGATTTTGGAAATCAACCCAACGCATGCCATCGTCAAACGCATCGCCGCCGATGTCGCCGGCGATGAATCCGGCGATGCCGCGGACGCCAACGCGCCGGTGGATGACTGGGCGCAGGTGTTGTTCGACCAAGCGGCATTGGCCGAAGGCGCATCGTTAGCCGACCCCGGCGGTTATGTCATGCGCGTCAACCGACTATTGGCGTCGCGCATCGACTGAGTTTCATTGGCGCGCGGACGGCCGCGTCACCGTGAGCCGTCGCCGCCCAACTCCCGATGTCGAAAGCAATCGGTCAGGTGGTCGTTAACCAACCCCGCCGACTGCATGAACGCGTAGCAAATCGTGCTGCCGACAAACACGAAGCCGCGCTTCTTCATGTCTTTCGCCATGCGGTCGGATAACGGCGTGGTGTCGGGGACTTGCGCCGGCGCCGCCCAGTGGTTCTGCAGCGTCGCGCCGTCGACAAAACCCCACAAGTATTCATCGAGGGTTGCGTCCGACTCGCGCAAGCGCAAAAACGCGCGCGCATTTTTGACGAAGCCGTTCACTTTAAGACGGTTGCGCACGATGCCGGGGTCGCGCAACAACGCGGCGATTTTGGCGTTACCGTAAGTCGCCATTTTCTCCGCGTCAAAATTATCGAACACCCGCCGGTAATGCGCACGCTTGTTAAGAATGGTCAGCCAACTCAAGCCCGCCTGCGCGCCCTCCAAACACAGCAACTCGAACAACGCCCGTTCATCATGCAGCGGCACGCCCCACTCGGCATCGTGATAATCGCAATAAATCGCCGATTCCCCGCACCACCAACATCGTTTTTTGTCCGCCATCGTGTTTGGCCCTGTCGTTGAACGCGCGCATTGTAATGGTTACCGGGGAAGGGTGTGGGGAGGGGTGGCGGCGGTGACGGTCGGGGCGGCGAAAATGTCTAACCCGCAATACCTGTATGGAAACAGGTATCCAGACGCCAAGGATGGCAAACGGACAAGGCGGTGGGGATTGGTTTTGCCGCGGGGATTCCCAATCGCCACTCCGGGCTACGACCCGGAGTCCAGAGTCTTTATCTTTTGTCACCGCCTCGCGACTCAATTAAAGACTCTGGACTCCGGCTGTTGCCGGAGTGGCAGTGGGGGACTCCGGTTGCCTCCTTCGTGGCGGCTGAAGCCGCCGTGGTTAATTGCGCGGCGCGAAGCGCCGCAACTCCCGCCGTAGAGCGGGAGTCCAGAGTCTTTGATTTTTTGTTGTTTGGTCGCCAAGGTTCATTAAAGACTCTGGCTTCCTGATTGGTGAGAAATATAGTCGCTATCGCTCCTTATTTCTCTACCATCAGGAATTGCGAATTAGAATCCGCCGCTTCCTTGACCGTCACCGCCGCGCCGGGTCAATTAAAGCATGCCCCTGCCCACGAGCGGGGGACTCTGGACTCCGGCTGTTGCCGGAGTGGCAGTGGGGGTGCCGGTGATTTCGCCCACAGTCCCCCACCGTCACGCCCGCAGGTTGTTGAGCGGGCGTCCAGGGTCTTTATTTGGCGGTAGCGGCGGTGCCGCGTTTCCCCGCTTGAGTTTCCCCCGCTTGAATTTGTGGGGGGTTTTTGGTTATGTTTTGCGGTTGTGCGGTGGTTGGCGTGGTTTTTTTTGCGTTGATGCCGCCGTATTTGGTTGTGTTGATGTGCCATAATCGTCCTCCATGCCATTTCGCCCCCGTTTCTGTGGTTTTGGTTTTTTGTCCGCGCGCGCCGTTTTGGCGGGCGTGGGGGCGCGGATTTAACTCTCCGAGGTTATGACAATGATTCTCCGCCGCATGTGTCAATGGTTTGTTCCCCCGGTCTCTCGGTGTTTGGTCGAGTTGGTCAATTTGCCGTCCCTCCGCTCGTGGGTGGGCAGGTTTTCGTTGGATTCCGCGCTGGGTCAATTAAAGACTCTGGATTCCGTATCGGTGAGAAACATAGTCGCTACGCTTCCTTGTTTCTCTACCGCACGGAATGACGGCCTCGGTGTTGCGCGCCGTGGTCTCGGTGTTGCCCGCCGGGGGCTTGGTGGCGTTGCGCGCCGGGGCTTAAAGACTCTGGATTCCGTATCGGTGAGAAACATAGTCGCTACGCTTCCTTGTTTCTCTACCGCACGGAATGACGGCCCTGGGGCGCGCCGGGGCTTCTTAAGACTCTGGACTCCGGCTGTCGCCGGAGTGGCGGCTAAAGCCGCGGCCGCGGTGCTTGCGCTCGCCTTGCTTGCCCCGGCCACGGCGGTGGGGGGGGTTCATCGGC
>JAPPPS010000072.1 GCA_028817405.1 Gammaproteobacteria bacterium | reverse complement strand
CACGAAGCGGAAGAAGGCGGCTACTGGGCGGAAGTGCCGTCCATTCCCGGCTGCGCCACGCAGGGGGAATCTTTCGACGAGTTGCTGAGCAATCTTTACGAAGCAATTGAGGGTTGCTTGGCGGTGGATGTTCAGAACATCCCCGTATCCAAAAACGACAAGGTCATGGAGATTGCAGTGTGAATGCGGTGAGCGGAAAAAGGCTTTGTCGGATCCTGGAAAACGAAGGATGGGAACTGAAAAGAGTGAACGGTAGCCACCACATTTACGCAAAGGCGGGGGCAACCGTTCGCATTTCCGTGCCGGTTCACGGGAACAAGCCGTTGAAGACCGGCTTGTTGAAGCGCTTGATTAAAATTTCAGAAATTAATCCGGCGAAGTTGTAAAGGTTCGGCGTTATTCGACATCACCCCACCCACTTTCGCGCGTTGCGGAAGATTTGAATCCAGGGGCTGTATTCGCCCCAGTCGGCGGCGGCGGAGGGGCGCCAGGAGTTGCAGGCGGCGCGGAAGACGCGTTCGGGGTGCGGCATCATGATGGTGAACCGGCCGTCTGCGTTGGTGAAGCCGGTGACACCGCCGGGCGAGCCGTTGGGGTTGGCCGGGTAGGTCTCGCCGGCGCGGCCGTGGTGGTCGACGAATCTCAAGCAAACTTGTTGCGCGCGGTCGAGTGGCGCGAAACCGTCGCGGACATCGCTACCGGTATCGACACCGTCGCCGCCAACATCGACACCGACATCAACACCGTCGCCAAAACCGTCGCCACCATCGACAGCAACACCGCCGCCAAAACCGTCGCCGCCAACAACATCGACACCGTCATCGACAGCAACACCGTCGCCAACACCGTCACCGCCATCGACAGCAACACCGTCGCCAACACCGTCGCCGCCATCGACAGCAACATCGGTACCGCAACCGTCGCCGGCATGAACGCGGTCTTCAAAACCATCGACGCGAACATCGTCAAAAACCGCCCGTCCCTCGCCGTGCGCGGTCGACACCGGCAGCATGGAGCCGCGCATGCCGCGCAGCAGTATCGACTTATCCGAGCACACTTCCACCATCGCCACGCGCGCCTCGTATTGCGCCGATTTGTTGCGCGCGAACCGCGGCCAGTGCGCCGCGCCCGGCACCAGTTCCTTGACCGCCGCCAACATCTGGCAGCCGTTGCACACGCCGAGCGCGAAGGTGTCGTCGCGCGCGAAGAATTCGGCGAACGCGTCGCGCAGGCGGGCGTTGTAGAGAATCGATTTCGCCCAGCCCGCGCCCGCGCCCAACACATCGCCGAACGAGAAGCCGCCGCACGCCGCCAAGCCGCGGTAGTCGCGCAACGATTCGCCGGCCGCCAAGTCGCTCATCGTCACATCCACCGCCGCGAAGCCGGCCGCATCGAACGCCGCGGCCATTTCCAACTGGCCGTTGACGCCTTGCTCGCGCAGGATGGCGATTTTCGGCCGGGCGTTGGCGACGGTGCCGGCAATAAACGGCGCGCTGACATCGACACGGTGGTCGAAGGTCAAGCGCGAAAACAAACCGCGGTCGCCGGCGTCGGCGATGGCGTTATACGCTTCATCGGCGCACTCGGGGTTGTCGCGCAGTCGCTGCATGCGCCATGAAGTCTCCGACCAAACGCGCTGCAATTCCACGCGCGATGCGCGCAGCCATGTTTCGCCGCCGGACTCGATGATAATTTCATCGCCGCTGACCGCTGCGCCGATGCGGTGCGCGACCGCGTCCAAACCGAAACTTTGAATCTGCGCTGCGACTTCATCGCGCGCGTCGCGACGGGTTTGAATCACCGCGCCCAATTCTTCGTTGAACAACACCGCCAACGCCTCGCCGGCGCCGGCCGCGGCGGCCGCGGCTACTTCCCCAAAATCCAACTTCAACCCGCATCGCGCCGCGAACGCCATCTCGCACAACGCCGCCAATGCGCCGCCGTCCGAGCGGTCGTGGTAGGCGGTGATGTGGCGGCGCGCCGCCGGTGCTTGCGTGAAGTCGAAGAACCGCCGCAGCAAATCCGCGTCGCTTACATCCGGCGCGCCGCCGCATGCGCCGAGTTGCGCGCGCGCTTGCGCCAATATCGAGCCGCCGAGTCGGTTGCGCCCCGCGCCTAAATCGAACAGCCAGATGTCACCGTCGCCGGTGTCCAACTGCGGGGTGAGCGTGTCGCGGATGTCGGCGACCGGCGCGAATGCGGTGACGATGAGCGACAGCGGCGCGACCGCCCGGCATGCGCGGCCGGCGGAATCGCGCCACGCGGTTTTCATCGACAGCGAATCCTTGCCGACCGGAATCGACAAGCCGAGTTGCGGGCATAACTCCAGCGCCACCGCGCGCACGGTGTCGAACAAATCCGCGTCCGAACATGACGCGCCGGGTTGGTCCGGCGCGGCGGGCTCGCCGGCCGCGGCCATCCAGTTGGCGGAGAGTTTGATGCGCGCGTCGCCGAGCGCCGCGGCCGCGAGGTTGGTGAGCGCTTCGCCGACCGCCATGCGCCCGGCGGCCGCGGCGTCGCTCACCGCCAACGGCGCGCGCTCGCCGAGCGCCATGGCCTGGCCGGTGTGGCCTTGGAAGTCATCCGCGACTACGCCGACATCGGCCACCGGCGTCTGCCACGGGCCGACGAACTGGTCGCGCGCCACCAAGCCGCCGACGCTGCGGTCGCCGATGCTGATGAGGAAGGTTTTGTCGGCGACCGTGGGGAAACCCAACACCAATTCCGCGGCGCGCTGTACAGTGAGGTCCGCGAGGTCCAATTGGTCCACGGCTGGATTCGCCCCGCCCCCGGCATCGTCTCGGCGAATGTCCCGGCGCATCTTCGGCGTCTCGGCGAACAGTACATCCATCGGCAAATCCACCGGCATCGCTTGGCGCGAGTCGTCACCGTCGCCACTGTCGCCGGCGCTGTCACCGTCGCCATCGCCCCCGCCAAAATAGCCGTCGGACACCCGCAAGTACGGTTCCTCAGTGGCGGCGCCGACCCGCGCAAACGGACACCGCTCGCGCGCGCAAACCGCCTCGAATTCTTCCAGCCGGCCCGGCGCCGGGTCCAGCGCCAGCACATACCGCTCCTGCGATTCGTTGCACCACACTTGCAGCGGCGTCATGCCAGGCTCGTCGCTCGGCACCTCGCGCAACTCAAACGCGCCGCCGCGGCCGGCGTCGCGCGCCAACTCCGGCAGCGCGTTGGAGAGGCCGCCCGCGCCGACATCGTGAATCGACACAATCGGATTGTCGTCGCCGAGCGCGCAGCAGTGGTCGATGACTTCCTGACACCGCCGCTGCATTTCCGCGTTGCCGCGCTGCACCGAGGCGAAGTCCAGCGCTTCCGATGAGTCGCCGGCCGCGACGCTGGAGGCCGCGCCGCCGCCCAAGCCGATGCGCATCGCCGGCCCGCCCAACACCATGAGCGGCGCGCCCGCGGGGATGGGTTTTTTGTTGACATGCGCCGGGCGAATGCCGCCGATGCCGCCGGCCAACATAATCGGTTTGTGGTAGGCGTGGCGGAATGCGCCGTCGCCGCCGGGCGGCGCGTGTTCGAAAGTGCGGAAGTAACCGGCGATGGCCGGGCGGCCGAATTCGTTGTTGAACGCGGCCGCGCCGATGGGGCCGTCTAACATAATTTGCAGTGGCGAGGCGAGGCGCGCCGGGCGGTTTTCCTGCGCTTCCCACGGCCGCGCCCAGCCCGGCAGCCGCAAGTGCGACACCGAATAACCGACCAACCCGGCTTTCGGTTTGCCGCCCAAACCGGTCGCGCTTTCGTCGCGGATTTCGCCGCCCGCGCCGGTGGCCGCGCCGGCGAACGGCGAGATGGCGGTCGGATGATTGTGGGTTTCCACCTTGGCGGTGAAGTGCGCGGCCTCGGCCTGCGCGGTGAACACGCGGCTGCGCGGGTCGGCGTAAAAACGCATCGCTTCGGCCCCCGCCAACACCGCGGCGTTGTCGCGGTAGGCGACCAAGGTACCGTCGCCATGCGCGCGGTGGGTTTCCCGAATCATGTCGAACAACGAGCGCGGCATCACGCGGCCGTCGATGCGCCATTCGGCGTTGAAGATTTTGTGGCGGCAGTGCTCGGAGTTGACCTGCGCGAACATCATCAGTTCGACATCGGTCGGGTTGCGGCCAAGGCGCGCGAATTGCGCGGCGAGGTAACGCAGTTCAACAGCGCTGAGCGCGAGGCCGAGCGCGGCGTCGGTTTTTTCCAGCGCGGCCACCGCGGCCTCGAGGTCGCCACCGTTGTCGCCGCCGCTGAACAAGTCCACCACGGCCGCGGGCCGCGGGCCGGCGCGCCGGAACAACGCCGCGGCCGAGTCGCGGTCCGGTAGTACCGACTCGGTCATCGGGTCGTGGATGAACGGCAGTGCGGTGGTTTGGGTTTGGGTTTCGACGGTCGCCGCATCTGCCGACGCGCGAAAATAAAGTCGCCATTCGGCGCCGCGCTCGACGCGCTCGACAACTTGCAGACCGCAACGATGCAAAATGTCAGTGGCCTTGGTCGACCACGGCGAGATGGTACCGAGTCGCGGCGTGACCACCCGCGTGAAAACGCGCGCGTCATCGCCGGCCCGGTCGCGCGGTTCGATGTACGGTTCGCCGTAATGCAGCAAGCGGTCGAGGCGCGCGCGCCGGTCACGGTCGAGAGCGGCATCCGCGCCTTCAGCCAAACTAACAAAATGCAAAAACCGCGTGCGCACCGCGCAACAATCCGGCAACACGGTTTGCAGTTGCGCCAGCGCCTTGGCCGCCTGATGCGCGGACAGCGCGCTGCCGCCGGGGAGGACTAACATTGCGAACTATTGCGAACTGGAGCCGATTAGGCGGAGCCGAGTGGGACGGGGAGGCGGCGATTATAGCAATCGGCGCGGCAACGGCGGCCCTTTTCCCGCCGGTTTCCGGTATACTCGCCGCATCGCAACCGTGGAGGATTGAACCATGGCAACCGGCAAAGCGCAGAAATCCGACCGCGCGGTCATGACGCTGATGCACGACGCGCCGTTAAAAACCGACCATCTTGACCGGGCGGAGAAATCCGCCGCGCGTTTTGTCGCGCCCAAAATGCGCGAACAATTAACCGCCGTGTTCATCAAGGAAACGGAAGGCGGATACTGCGGTTATGTGGAAGAAATTCCCGGCGCGATTACTCAAGGGGAAACCCTTGAGGAAACAAAAGAGAATTTGGTCGAGGCGGTTCAACTCGTCGTGCAAGCCAACCGTTATCTTTCCGAGCAAAGAATCGCGGAGGAAAAACACGATGTAACAAAAGAGAAACTGGGGAAAATTTCGATATGAAACGCAAGGATTTGATTCGCCGCGCCGAAAGGATGGGTTATCAATTCGTGCGCGAAGGCGGGAAGCACACTGTCTACAGCAACGCAGAGACAAATCAATCCGTATCCATTCCAAGACACAGAGAAATCAAGGAAAATACGGCGCGGGCAATACTCAAACAGTTGGGCGTTTCGAAATGAACGATTCAGCATCAGGCCGCTGCCTGTGCGGCGCGGTGCGGTTTGAAGTGGCGCGGATGCCGCGTGAAATCGGCGCGTGCCACTGCGGCATGTGCCGGCGGTGGTCCGGCGGCGGGCCGCTGCTCGGCGGCATCTCGGAAGCGCCGGTCGCCATCACCGCCGGCGAGGCGCTGCAATGGTACGCCGCATCATCGTGGGGCGAGCGCGGGTTTTGCGGCGAGTGCGGCGGCTCACTGTTCTGGCGGCAGAAAGGCGCGGCGGCCGGCTGGCTGGTGTGCATCGCCGCGCTGCCGGATTCCGCCGATGCCGCGGCCGGCGAATCCACCGCGCCGCAACTTGCGCAGCACATTTTCATCGACGACAAACCGGCCTACTACGCCTTCGCTGACGCCGCGCCGCGCCTGACCGGGGCCGAATTCACGGCCGCGGTGGTGGCGAAAATGCCGGCCGCCAAACGCGCGTTCGTCAAAACTTTCATCGCGCTGGAGTCCGTGAAAAAACGTCTGCGCCCGCGGCCCGCGCCGGCGGCGGACGGCGAGCGTTGCGGCGCATGTTTGTGCGGCGGCGTGAAGTTTTCCCTGCCGCAAGCGGGCGTCGGCGCCGGCAACGCCGGCATGTGCCACTGCGGCCAGTGCCGGCGGTGGGGCGGCGGCGCCGGCGTGGTCTGCGTCGACACCCCCGGCGCAATGCTTGAGTCCGCCGACACCTTGCGGTGGTACCGCACATCCAAGCAAAGCGAGCGCGGCTTCTGCGCGCGTTGCGGCACACCGTTGTTCTGGCGCGAAGCGGCCGGCGACGGTGGCGCGATTACCGAAGTGTGCGCCGGCGCGCTGCAGGACGACCGCGGCATCACCGTCAGCCGCCACATTTATGTCGACGACAAACCCGCGTATTACGACCTGGCCGGCGACGCCGAGCGGCTCACCGGCGCGGAGTACGAGAGTCGAGTCGCGGGTGAAAAACGAGACGCGGGCCCGGCCGCGCGTTCCCCTTAATTAAGTACCCGGCAAAACCCCGGCCCGCCGCATCGCCGCGGCGACGCTGTCGAAATATTCCTCCGCCAACCAAGTCAGCGGCAGGCGAATGCCCCGCCCCGCCAGCCCCAATTCCGCCACCGCCCACTTGGCTGGAATCGGATTCGACTCGACGAACAACGCGGCGTGCAACTCGTCGAGCGACTCGTTGATTTGCCCGGCGCGCGCGAAGTCGCCGCCGAGCGCCGCCGCGCACATCTCGCGCATCAACCGCGGCGCGACATTGGCGGTGACCGAAATGCAGCCGTGGCCGCCGGCTCTCAGCAGTTCCAAAGTGGTGGCGTCGTCGCCGGAATAAACCGCGAAGTCGCCGCCGCAGCGGGCAAGGAAATCGCCGACGCGGCTGATGTCGGCGGAGGCATCTTTGATGCCGGTGATGTTGGGGATTTGCGCCAACTTCGCGACCGTGTCGTTGGCCATGTCCAGCGCGGTGCGGCCCGGCACATTGTAGAGAATCTGCGGCACATCGACGCCCTCGGCGATGGCGCGGAAGTGGCGGTAGAGGCCGTGCTGGGTCGGCTTGTTGTAGTAGGGGACGACCAGCAGGCAGGCGCGCACGCCGAGCGCGGCCGCGCGGGTGGTGAGTTCCAGCGCCTCGGCGGTCGAGTTCGCGCCTGAGCCGGCGATGACCGGCAAGCGCCCGGCCGCGAACTCCACGGTGCGGCGGATGACCTCGATTTGCTCGTCCATATCGAGCGTCGCCGACTCGCCGGAAGTGCCGACCGACACGATGCCGTCGCTGCCGTTTTGCGCATGAAAATCCACCAATCCGCGAAGCGCATCGAAGTCGACACCCCCCGCCTCGTCCATCGGCGTAATTAACGCGACCAAACTGCCTTTTAGCATGTCAATCTCTCGGTGTTGATGTGGCTTTATGTTAACCGCAACATAACCGTTTCGCAAATCAAGCCCGGCATTCGCGGCAATCACCGATGTCGCCATCGGCAACGGCCGGGCATTCCGGTCTTGAACATGGCATCCCATCTTGGCAATTCGGACATTTGCGCTCCCATATATCGGAACCATTTACGCCATAACGAAATTTGCATTTCTCGCATTCCAGAATGCAAATTTTCGCATTATGGTCGTTTCCCGGCCACTGCGTTTCACGAATCGTAATCTGACCGTTCCGATTTCGATTCCCAGGAGTTTTATGTATGGACACATTGGCCGCACCTGACTCGGCGGACAACGCTTCCGCTTGTTCATTCAGATCGACCGCAGGTTTTTCGTCGAGATTTTTGACCCATATCCAGCCTTCTTTTTTGGCGAGTTTCATGTTTTCAGGCGGTACCGCTTCGCCTTTTACAAAGTCGGCCGCCGCCAACACGCAAACCACCGCGTCGCGAATATGCTCGTTCGCTCGCATTTGTTCATCAACACCATCGCGCAGTGTTGCTTCCTCTTTCAGGTTTTCGATGATGCTCTCTGTCGTGCTCGATGGAAAACCACGCCCTTTAAGCGTCGCCGCCGGATAGACTTCGATTGCTGATACTTCCGCCAGTTTTTTGGGATTCCATGCCAACGGAATCGCGCATCTCGTTTCATTCCGTAATCTCAGCAGAAAGGAAAGCGCAGAATAAGCGGTTCGAGCAATCCAATCCGCGCCAATTTCGAGTGGCTTTTGTTTGATTTTATCGCGCACCCACCGGTCAGTCGCTCTCTTAAACAGTTGGTCAGCCGGCGTCGAAAACGCGCGCCCGGCTTTGTGCCGGCAAAGAGATTTGCTGAGAGATTTCGGCCAACCCAACGGCGCATCGATAGCGATGAGAACCCCGCCGCCGTTTTTCTTTTCTGCGTTTATCCGAGAGACGATTTTCTTTTCAACATCAGCGCGCGTTCCAGGGCATTCGGCGAATTCGATTTTAAGCGAATCCCCATTCAAACGCCCGCCGGCAAGCCCGACATTGCCCTCTTGGGCCGAGTAATCCACGCCAATCAGAAACATTATTTACAGTACCCCCATCGGTTAACGGTTGAACGCCGGCGTGCAAAGGCCGGAAACATAGTCGCCGATATAACACAAGGAGCGACTTCAAGCAAACTAAAAACCGCCGCACAAACCGCAACCCGCCGCGCCATCTCACTTTGCCAACTTTTTCAGTTTCGAGAGACTGATAGAACGCTGGCCGTTTTTCTGCGCTTTCCCTGCCGCTTCCCACGCCGGCGTGGCGGGGCCGTCGTAGACAATCTCGGCATCACCGTCTTCGCTGATTCGGACTGCGATAAGACGCTGGGCTTTTGTGCCGGAAGCGGACAAGCCAATAGAAGCGCGGGTCGTCGTCTTGATTTCAACGCGACGGTTCCGGTAGTCGATTGCATCGTATCCTTCGGTGGACGGGGGCATTAACCGGAGATTGAACAAATCTCGCGCGATGACTTCTCCGAAACTGCCGACCAAGTGACCGTCAGGACTGAACGGTCTGTCGGTCAGTCGAGTCAACTTTCGGCAAGACTGGAATATGCGCTTGATTGTGCCGCGGACATCATCCGCGACTCGACGGGACGGTAATGTCGCGCAAGGAGTCATCGGCCGACTTTCTTATTATTGCGGTTCAATTTCGTATTTTCCACGAATCGATTGAACCACAAATCGCGCTTCGTATATCACCCCGGTCCAGTCGGGCTTTTCCTTAAAGCACACGATAACCTTTCTGGCGCCTGGCTTGGAAGTGCTGTAAGTGTTGGCGCCAGATGAAGTCGTAACAGTATTTATGGCGATTTGCCGGTCATTTTCGTTGTCATCAACAACGAAATATCTAAAGCCCCTTTCCAGAGACAATTCCGCCGAACGAAGTAACGCGAAATCCGATGCTCTTTCGGATGAAGTGTATCCGTTACCCGAAAAACGCACCTCAAAAACATTTTCCGCCAACTGCGTTTCAGAGAAACCGCCGGAGAATCCCCTTTGTTGGTAAGACGTGGCGCATCCTGCAACAGCGATGGTTGCAAAAAAGGCGGCCGCTATGGTTTTTAATCTGTTCATGGTCGGTCTCCAAAGGCTGTTGGGCGAAGCAATTCTTCGTGAGCGAAATGATACAAATTCCGGCGACGTTGTCAAGTGTCGGACGGGAAAAAGACGCTGGATTCCCGTTCTTCGACGGGGGTTGCGATGCTACGCGCCGCGGAATTAAGTACCGGCCGAAGCGCGACGGCCCGGGCGGCGGTGACGGTCGATGCGGCGAAAATGCCTTATCCGCAATTCCTGATGGTAGAAAAACAAGGAGCGATAGTGACTCTGTTTTTCACCAATCAGGAAGCCAGAGTCTTTATATTGGGCCGGCGCAACATCGTCGCGGACGGCAAACGAACAAGGCGGCGGGGATTTCATCAATCGCGGGGACGCTCAATCGCAACGAAGGGCTTTGACCCGGAGTCCAGAGTCTTTATCTTCCGTCACCGCCTCGCGATTAAATTAAATACTCTGGACTCCGGCTGTTGCCGGAGTGGCAGTTGGGCGGTTGCCACCGGAGTGGCAATTGGGGCGGCTGTTACCGGAGTGGCAGTGGGGGCGCAGCCGGCGATTCGTGCTATATTGCCGCCGCAATCTCAGCGGCGAAATCTCCGTCAGCATCAACGCCGGCATGCCGGACAACGCCAAACGGGCGACCCCAAACCCTTAAAGCGGAGAATCGACAAATGAAACTGCAGTATTTAGGCGACTCCAAAGACGCTTTCAAGTGGGATTATCTGGATTTTCTCGCGCGGAAAATGGAGATGGACTTGCATGTCATTCCGATGCTGACCCCTGATGATGGCTCGGGCCAAGGAAGCACTCCATCTTCATTATTTCCCGCATCGGGCGATGTTGACACATTTTGCGACATGTTAAGAGAGTGTCAGAAATTGGAGCGAATTTGCAAACTTCCGCAATATACGGGCGGTTGTTATGAAGTGCAATTACATAAACCAACGGTTAAATTTTGTCATTCGGAGCGCGAGGAGTACTTCAGCACCATCGAATTTGTGCCGAACCAAAAACAAATTGTGTTTTTAGACCCGGATATCGGTTTCCAGCCGGCAAGGTCCACTCCTAATGAAAAGCATGTCAAATATTCCGACATGGAAATCATTTGGTCGCAAATCCATGAAGAGTCGATTGTCGTGGTATTCCAGCATGGGAGACTCAGGTTTGTTCCTTTTTGTGAACACTACAAAGAAATTCGTGACGGACTGAACCGTTTTGGAATTTTTCATTCAACGGCATTGTTTTGGTCCAATAAATTGATGTTTGTCGCCATTGGGAAATCAAGTGGGCAAATCAAAAAAGTGCATAATGCAAACATCAAATATCAGAAAGAAAAATATCAGAGAAAAGGATGCCCTGTGTTAGTCATCGGAGCGCCATAACGCGCGCATTCGACCACCATCTAACCCGGCAGTTCTGAAACCCGCCGTACACTCCGCGTCAGCATCTTGCCCTGCAATGGTGTCGGTGAATATGCGGTCTCGATTGGCGGCAAAGCCCCAAACCTCTGCATATCCGCGGCGAATTATAGTCCTCGCCGATGTCGCCGAGTTTCATGGGGATTGAGCCCGTACATGCCCTTGACTTCACCGCCAAAACTTGCATAATCCGCCTCGTCAACATCTTCGTCGGTAGCCCGCTTGCCGGGTCGCCTGCTGAATACAATAGCGGTTTTTACCCGGTTGGAGCGCCTTGTTCCAACGGGGCGAACAGGCAGGAATCTCACTTCTACCGATGTGATGTTGACAACGGCCCGGCGCTTCGGCGCCGGGGTTTCCCGGTCACTCACATCTGCAGGAGAACGTTATGAAACCGCATTACCTTATCGTCGCCGTTGCGGTCCTGCTGGCGGGCTGCGCCAGCGACCCAAACAAAATAGCGGGCACATATGTGTCGCCGTACAAACACCGCGCCCACGATTGCGACCAGATTATTCTGGAACTGGACTATGTATCTCGGAGGGCGGAACAACTCTATACTTCGCTGAAAAGTGAAGCGAGAAAAGACCAAGCGCAAGCGGGCGGATTTACCACGCTCGGGTTTTTTACGTTTGGGCTTGGCTGGTTGGGGCTTGCCACATTGGAAGGCGGGGACGGTCCGGAATCATATGAATACGCCAACCTGAAAGGGGAGTATGATGCGCTTCGCCGGGCGGCAACCGAGAAAAAGTGTGAGTTGCCGGAAAAACTGGATGCCGCTGATTGAGTCGTTATAGTTGGCGGAGGTTAATCCATCGGCGGCTTTAGTCGCCACGCCTTTCAGGAACATGGAATCCAGACGCCACGGATGGCAATTTTGCCTCGCTCGGAAATTTGCAAAAGCCCGCCCCGGTTTGCGAACAGGGGACGCTGGATTCCGGGTCAATGGAAAATAGCGTTGCCACGCTTCCCTGCCCGGCCCGCGCTTTCCCATTGCCCGGAATTGCGGCGGGTGTGCGCTCGCCCGTGGGCAAGAAAGCGGCGCATTGGGTCGCGCCTATGGTTTTCTTACCCATATCCAGCCTTCTTTTTTGGCGAGTTTCATGTTTTCAGGCGGCACCGCCTCACTTTTGACAAAATCCGCCGCCGCCAGAACGCAGATCACCGCGTCGAGAACATCGTCGCTATTCAGCATTTGTTTCTCGGTGTCACCGCACAGTTTCATTTTCGTTTTCAAATCCCCGATGATGCTTTCCCGGTTTTCTCTTCCTCTCGCATCCTTGTAAGTCGTATCCGGAAGAAAACCATGCTCTGAGAGAGTTACCGCCGGATAAACTTCAATCGCCGAAACGGGCGCGAGATTCGCGGGACCCCATGCCAACGGAATCTGAAGTCTCTCCAAAAAAGAAAGCGCCGCATGCGCTGTGCGGGCGATTTTATCCGCGCCGACAGAAAAGGGTTTCTTGCCGGTGTTTCTGTGTATCCATCGGTCTGTTTCTCTCATAAACATCAGGTCGGCCGACTTCGAGAGCGGTTCTCCCGCTTCGTGCGAAACCAGCGCATCGCCAAGGGGTTGCGGCCAACCCAAAGGCGCGTCAAGGGCAAGCAAAACTTTTCGGTGTTCCATTTTTCCTCTTTCTATCCATTTTTTGACCAGGGGGTCAATGCCGCTTTCCCATTTCCCGCCCTTGCCACGCTTGGCGGAACAAACGGCGAATTTCCCTCCGTCCAGCCGCCCGAAAGCAAGCCCGGTCTCGTTCGCTTTGGTCGCGCAGTCTATTCCCATCAGAAACATTATTCACGGTACCCCCATCGGTTAACGGTTGAACATGCGGACACCGGCCGCAAAACGACCGGGAACATGTTTGCCGATATAACGCAAAAATCGACTTCGCGCAAGCCCAAAACCGCCGCACAAACCGCCAATCGCGCCAGCGGGCGAGGTCAGCAATCCACTTCGATATCGCTTTCAAAGCACATCACATGTTTGTGTAAAACCTGGCAAGCGGAATATTACCAACATCGGAAGCGGTGTCGAGCGGTCAAGGGAAATTTTCTTTTCGTGGGCGGCGCGGGCGCAATAGCCCGTGGTGGCTGTTGTCATGTCAAGCCTCGCGTGTTTAGCGGGTTTTGGCGATTGGTGCGCATGGTTTTGCGTTGGTTTA
>JAPPPS010000090.1 GCA_028817405.1 Gammaproteobacteria bacterium | reverse complement strand
CCAAAATCATGCAAATCGATTGGAGCGACTACCACACCAAGGCGATGAACGGTTCTTTCAGCATTACCTTGAAGGGCGCGCGCAGGGCGATGTATGACATCGGCTTGGCTCGTCGAATTACGGTCGGCGATAAAGAAAATCGGAGTTTTTTGTAATTTCCGATGTGCGTCACCGACCTGAACATCCATTCACAACCAGCAGGCAAACACATGAGCAACTCAAATCAACCGCGAGAATTTTTATCTCTGCGGGACAACTGGCAAGCCGAAGCAAATCAGCGCGGCCGGACGAGCGAATCCAAATTTGACGATGTAATGAGTCAAATTTTTGCTACCGAAGGGTTCGACCATTACGTCTTACATCGCAAAGTGCGACATCTGAAAAGGTTGTATGGGCCGCACAATCGGTGGGGCGTAGTACCGGATTCCGCAGTGGAAAATACGCGAACCAATCGAACTGTTTTCGTTGAGGTTAAGCGACAGCGCGCGGTCGGAAATGCGCACGAACGCGCGTGCAAATTTTTTGCGCCCGGGCTTGTGACCAAAGCGCAAGAAGTCGGTAACATTCGTCCGGAACACTATCCGTTTTTCTGGATTTTCACCAATGGTATGGTCGAGAGCGAAAAATATCGGTCCGAAATTTCGTTCTGGTTTAACTCGCCAAAATCAAAGAGTCACTATTTGCTCTGGGACAAGATGCCGTTGCAGTTGCTGGATTTTTTCCAAAACAACATGCGCCCTGTGCTTGATTAACGCATACCAAACATGTCAAACTGCGCTTGTTTCGGCGCGCTTGGATGCCCGCCGCCGATGGGTTATATTAGCGCCTCGCCTAAACCTTAACTTCGCCAACAAGGGATTCTCGAAATGAAACAGGAACACGCATTCAACATTCTCGCATCCGGCGGCAATGTGTTTTTGACCGGCTCGGCCGGGGCCGGCAAAACGCATCTGTTGAACCGTTACATCCGCCACCTGCGCGCGCGCGAGGCGGCGGTGGCGGTGACCGCCAGCACCGGCATCGCGGCCACGCATATCGGCGGCGTCACCATCCACTCGTGGTCCGGGCTCGGCGTGCGCGACGCGCTGAGCGACGACGACCTCATCGACATCGCGCGCAAGCGGCCGGTGCGCAACCGCGTCAGCGGCGCCGGGGTTTTAATCATCGACGAAATCTCGATGCTCTCGGCGCAAACGCTACAACTGGTCGACCAACTCATGCGCAGATTAAGAAACAACCCGCGGCCGTTCGGCGGCGTTCAAGTGGTGTTCTGCGGCGACTTCTTTCAACTGCCGCCGGTCTCCCGAGGCCAAACACCGGCGCAACTCGCTTTTATGGCGCCGGTCTGGAAACAGGCCGAACTTCGGGTGTGTTATTTGGACGAATCGCACCGTCACGGAGACGATGCGTTGTCGTTGCTGTTGGGCGAGATTCGAAGCGGCGAAGTGTCGGAGGCCTGCGCGCTTCGCCTCGAACAAAAAATGCGCGACAGCGACGGCCGCGCGCATGAAAACACGCTCAAACTGCACACCCACAACGCCGATGTGGACGCCGCCAACGCGCGCAAGTTGCGGGAGTTGCCGGGCGCCGTCACCAGTTTTGATGCGGTA
The DNA here is from genome assembly GCA_028817405.1 of Gammaproteobacteria bacterium. Classification (GTDB taxonomy): domain Bacteria; phylum Pseudomonadota; class Gammaproteobacteria; order Arenicellales; family Poriferihabitantaceae; genus JAHRAW01. The sequence goes on along the minus strand of JAPPPS010000090.1, from coordinate 93,129 downwards.
ACCGCGGGCAGCGCGAACCTCGTGGAATCGCTCAAGCGATTCGTGATGGCGCCGGAACATCTGCAACTGAAACAACAAGCGCAAGTGATGTTCGTCAGAAACAATCCCGGCGGTAATTATTTGAACGGCACGCTCGGCATCGTGACCGGCTTCAATGACGACGGTTTGCCGGTGGTTAAAACATTCGATGGCGACAGCATCGTCGCGCGGCCCGAAGAATGGAATGTGCTGAACGAACACGGCGAGACGCTGGCCTCGTATATTCAAGTGCCGCTGCGTTTGGCGTGGGCAATCACGGTGCACAAGTCGCAAGGCATGACGCTCGACCGCGCGCGCGTCGATTTGTCCAAAACTTTTGAACTCGGCCAGGGTTATGTCGCGTTCAGCCGGGTGAAAACTTGGGACGGCTTGCAACTGTCCGGCTACAACGCGCGCGCCCTGCAGGTCGACTCGCTGGTGCTGAAAGCCGACCGGCGCTTCCGCGAGTTGTCGGCGCAGGCGCAAGCCGAGTTCGACGCGTTATCGGCCGCGCATCTGGCGCGCGCCGGCGACCGGCATGTCATTAAGTGCGGCGGCACCACCGACCCGAAAATCATCCAGCAAAACGAGCGGCGACTCGCGGGCGAATCCGGCAAACCCGTACGCAAAGCGCGCTCCGAGACCCTCGAAAAAAGCAAGGCGCTCATCGAGGCCGGATGCGACTTGGAGGAAATCATGGCGCGGCGGAAATTCGCCAAAGGCACGATTATTTCCCACCTCGAAAAGTTGCGCGAAATCCATCCGGACTTGGACCTCTCGCGGTTCAAACCGCGCCCGGAAACGCTGGAAGCGGTGTGCGCCGCCATCGCAAGATGCCGGGAAAAGGCCGGCGACGAGGACTTGGACAAGCACGGCCGAGTCAAACTCACGCCGCTGTTTCTGGAATTGAACCGGAAGTATAACTACGAAGAAATTCACCTGGCGCGGCTGTTTTGTGCCGATGAAAATTCGCCGCCGGCGAAGACGGCATGATGGCGATTCCTGAACCCGAGTGCGTGCAGTGGAAACGCAAAGGGCAACGCGCGCTGCAAAAGAAGTTGGCCGGCATGACGCGCGCCGAAGCGCGGGCGTTTTGGCGCGAGTCGTACCAAAAAATGCTGCTCGAACAGGCCGAATCCAAACGCCGCGCGCAAGCGAAAGAGCCGGATTAAAGCGCAACGCCGCCTCAACCCACCGCATTCACCCGCCATTTTTCATCCACCCACAACCCGGTGACCGGCAGATGCGGATAGCGCTTTTGCATGAACCGCGCCGCCGCCTGAATGTGCCGAAGTTGCGTTTGCTTCGGCGCCGGGTTGCCGGCGCAGTCGTGGTGGCCGGCGACGGCGATGCCCGCCGAGTGGTGCTTTTCCACCGAGATTTGCACCCGCGCCAAAATCGCGTCCACCGCCCGCGAATCAACGCCATCGGCGAGAATGCGGTTGGGGCCGGCCTCGGTAACCGAGTCGACAAACTCGACATCGAACCGGTTTTTGATATAGTCGATGACCGGCAGTTGGACGCGGCCGTCCATGCAGTTGACCACGGTGTAGAATCGATTTTTCATCGCCCATGTCTCATTCGCTCGTTCGCTCATTCGCCGCCCGCGCCGTCCACAGCCGCCCGCGGTTGAGTGATACAATCCTACCTTTCCACGCGCCACATGTCCATGCCTGAAGAAATAAACCCCGCCGACCTCGAAATCGCCGACGAGTTAATCGCCGAGCGGCGCGGCGCGCCGGGCAAAATGCCGGACGACATGCCGCGGTGGATGGCGGCGGCGATTACGCGCATCGACGCGTTCAGCCACTGGATTGGGCGCATGGTCTGCTGGCTGCTGCTGCCGCTGTGCGTGGCGATGGTGTATGAAGTCATCGCGCGCAAGTATTTTCTCGCCCCGACCATGTGGGCGTACGACATTAGTCGCATGTTCTACGGCGCGCTGTTCATGTTGGGCGCCGGTTATGCGCTGTCGCGCGGCGTGCATATCCGCGCCGACTTCCTGTACCGCAACTGGTCGGCGCGCGCGCAAGGCACGGTCGATTCGGTGTTGTATCTGGCGTTTTATTTTCCCGGCCTGCTGGTGTTCATGTGGACTTCGGTCGACTACGCCTGGGTCGCCATCGAGCGCGGCGAGCGCGGCATGGACACCGCGTGGATGCCGTACATGGGGCCGGTCAAGTCGGCGCTGCCGGTCGGCGCGCTGCTGCTGTTGATTCAAGGCGTGTCGGAGACATTAAAGAGTTTATACGCCGCGCGCAAAGGGAGGTGGCCGAATGATTGACGCGTTCATCAACCTGCAGCCGGAATTCATCGGCGTCATCATGCTGGCGGTGATGCTGTTCGCCATCTTCGTCGGCTTCCCGATTTCGTTCACGCTCATCTTCTTGGGGATGTCGTTCGGCTTCTGGGGCTTCGGCCAACTGGTGTTCTACTTGATGACCTTCCAGTTCTCCAGCGTGATGCTGGAGCAGACACTGGCCGCGGTGCCGCTGTTCATTTTCATGGGCATATTAATGGAGCAGGCCGGGCTCATGGAGCGCCTGTTCAATGCCGTGCTGCTGACCTTGTCGCGAGTGCGCGGCGCGTTGTATGTCGCGGTGCTGCTGGTGTCCACGGTGTTCGCCGCGGCCACCGGCATCGTCGGCGCGTCGGTGACCATCCTCGGCATCATGGCGGCCAAAACCATGAACCGCTCCGGCTACGACCCCAAACTCGCGGCCGGCACCATCACCGCCGGCGGCACGCTCGGCATCCTCATTCCGCCGAGCATTATGCTGGTGGTCATGGGGCCGATTTTGGAAGTGCCGGTCACCGACCTGTTCGCCGCCGCCATCATTCCCGGCTTCCTGCTGGCGTTTCTGTACACACTGTACGCGCTGCTGCGCTGCCGCCTGAACCCGGACCTCGGCCCGCCGTTGCCGGAGGCCATGCGCCCCAAGTCGATGCGCTATGTGTGGAAGGAATTCTTCCTCGGCTTGGTGCCGCCGGCGGCGCTGGTCGGCTTCGCGTTGGGCAGCATTTTGCTGGGCTTCGCCACCCCCACCGAGGCCGCGGGCATGGGCGCGTTCGGCGCGTTTCTGCTCGCCGCCGCGTATAAAAAACTCACCTGGCTCGGCTTCAAAGACGCGCTGATTAAAACCCTGGAAATCTCCGCGTTGATTTTGATTTTGGTCGCCGCATCCAACTTCTTCGGCGCGGTCTTCTCGCGCCTCGGCACGCCGACCATGCTGACCAACTATTTATTGTCGGTGGACATGTCGCCGTATATGGTGCTGTTCATGATTATGGCGCTGATTTTTCTTCTCGGCTGGCCTCTGGAATGGGTGCCGATTGTGCTCATCATCATCCCCATCCTGCTGCCGGCGGTCGAGCAACTCGGCTTCAACTTGGTGTGGTTCGGCATCTTAGTCGCGGTCAACCTGCAAACCGCCTGGCTGTCGCCACCGGTCGCGCTGTCGGCGTACTTCCTAAAAGGCGTGGTCCCGGAATGGGACCTGAAAGACATCTACACCGGCATGATGCAGTTCATGGTCATCCAACTCATCGGCTTGCTGCTGATTATCGCCTTCCCGCAGATTGCGCTGTGGTTGCCGGGGGTGTTGTACGGCAATTAATGCATCTGCACCCTTTTCAACAAACCCCAATCTATAGTCCCATGAAAGAAATCCACGGCCACGAGCAAACCATTAAGCAGTTAATCGGCAAGAAGTATGCCGTCGATTCGTATCAGCGCGAATACAAGTGGGAGTCGACGCAACTTAACGACCTCATCAACGACCTTTCCGTGTCGTTTAACGACGACTACTCGGAGAAGCACGAACCGAGCGATGTTGCGCGATACGGGCAGTATTTTCTGGGGCCGATTATTGTCAGCATCGACGACCAACAGCAGCGCAATATCGTGGATGGGCAACAACGCCTGACCACGCTGACGCTTATGCTGATTTGTCTGTCGCACATGCTGGACGACAACAAGCAGCGAGAAGCCCTGCGCAGCCTGATTTACTCCGATGATTTTGGCGCGCAATCGTTCAATTTGGATGTCCCCGAACGCGCCGAGTGCCTGCAGGCGTTGTTTAACAACGGTGAGTTTGATGCCGATGGGCAACCGGATTCGGTGCGCAATATGGTCGCCCGCTACAAACAGTTGCAAGAAAACTTGTCGGAAAGCGCTTCGCCCAAATGGGCGTCTTTGTTTGCCTATTGGCTGATTGGAAAGGTCTATCTGGTGGAAATTACCACCGGTACCACGAGCGATGCCTACCAAATATTTGAGACCATGAACGACCGCGGTCTGCGTTTAACCCCGGCGGAAATGCTGAAAGGCTTTTTGCTGATGGAAATCAGAGATGGTGTCGCGCGGAAGCGCGCCAACGCCAAGTGGAAAAAGCAAATCGACTCGTTGTCCGGGCTGAAAAACGGCGATGTGGATTTGATTAAATCCTGGTTGCGCGGCCGGCATGCCGAAACCATGTCCGACTTCGAAAGAATCGGTTCGCAATTCCACCGCTGGGTGCGCGACAACAGCGCCAAGATGGAATTGAAGGCGCCCGCCGACTTCGAACGGTTTATCGGTCGCGATTTCATCTTTTACGCGAAACAGTTTCTGAAATTACGGCAAGCCGCCGACTTGCATGACATGCAATCCGGGTTGGAATGCGTCCACTACCTCGCGCAGCACAGCTTCACGCTGCAATACCCGCTTTTGCTGTCGGTGCTTGTTCCCGAGTTGCCGGATAAAGAAATCCGTCGCCGATTGCGCGTGGTCGCCGCATATTTGGACATTCTTGTTCATCGCCACATCGGTCACTGGACCTCTGTCGCGGAGCGTTCCATGCGGAACAGCGTTTTTGATTTAATTCCTGAACTCCGGGCCAAAAACGCGGATGAAATCGCCGACTTTTTGGCGAAAAAACTGGAGCATGAAAAATCGGACACATTTGCGCCGGATTTCGCCCTGCACGGCAACAATCGTCCGCGCATTCACCGTATCCTTGCGCGCATAACCGATTATTTGGAAACCGAATCGCATATGCCATCGCGTTATGCGGACTACTTCGCCTCCGGGAAAAAGGCGTTCCAAATCGAACATGTTTGGCACGACAACTACGCCGAAGTATGCGCGGAGGAAAGTATCAGTGCCGAAGATGTCGGCGAGCAAGAGTTCGACACGATGAGAAACTACATCGGCGGCCTTATCTTGCTCCCCTCCAAAGACAACGCTTCATATGGCGCGTTGCCATATGGAGCGACCAAGCGCGACTACTATCAGACTCAAAATGCGTTGGCGGCATCGTTGCATGACAATTTTGGCAAGTCCAAAGCGGGCTTTCGCCAGTTTGTCGAACAATCCGGGCTACCTTTCCATTCGCCGACTAAATTCCAGAAAGCGGATATCGAAAAGCGCCAAACACTTTATCGCCAACTCGCCGATAGGATTTGGAGCCCCGACCGCTTACATGAGGCGGCGAAATCATGACGATAACCGAATACCTAAAACCCGCCCCCAAATCCCCGGCCACCGGCGAGGACGACACCTGCCCGGCGAAAGTGGCGATTGCTTGCGGCAATCGGTCGCCGATGCGGTAAAATCCGAATTCCCAATATCAAACCGCCAATATGCACACCGACACTGCCAAAAACCCCGACCCGCCCGCTTGTTGCCGATTGCGGTGCGGTTGCCGGGGTTTTGTACGGGCAATGATTTTCAAGTATACTGCCTTTCCCGAACTTTCCCGCACACTGCAAAATGCCCGACTTAGGCCCCGGTAGCGAAGCGATTGCCAACTATATTGCGATATGCGACACCATCGCGGATAGTTACCCCGCGAGCATCGCGCACGGTTTGCAAAAGGACGCGATTCAAAACTCGCTGGACGCGCGCAAAGGTCGAAAGGCCGTTGTGCGCGTTGAATTCGACGTGGTTAAAACCGAGCGCGGAGAATTTCTCATGTTTACCGACAGCAACACCACGGGGCTGACCGGTGATGTCAAGAGCAACACCGAAGATTACGAAAATCTCCTAAAAGACGACCATTGGGCGCGATTCGAGGCATTCGCTTTCACCAAGGACGACCCCGATGCGCTCGGTGCGCGCGGGCAGGGGAAATTTATTTTCCTGCGCGCATCCAAGCGGTACCGCATGTTTTACGACACTCTGCGCGACGATGGAGTGTACCGGCTTGGCGCGACCAGAGCCACCAAAACCGGCCGCCCGATTTATCCCAAGCGGGGAGACCGGTGGGAAGACAAAACCGCCGAAGAAAAACTGGCTGAACACTGCGGGCTGAAACCGCTGACAACAGTCGGCGCTCGCGTTATCGTCTGCGACCCGCGCCCGGAAGTTCTGGATGAAATTCGTGGCGGCGAGTTTGCCGCCGCCATTCAGGAAACTTGGTTTCGCGCGATTGAGAAAAAGCAATTGGAGGTATGGATTAGCACGCAAGGCAAATCGATTGCCGTTGAGTTGCCGGACACCCATCCACTGCCGAGCAAAGATTTCAATAACATAAAAACTTGGAAATACCGGCACGACTTCAATGAAGATGTCGTGCAAGGCGACTTCAAAATCAAGAATTTTCATGCCGCTTACCTTCCGGATGCCGCTATTCCGGAAGCAATGCAGGGCATCGCCATTTTGCAAAATGGCATGAAAATCCAGGCGCTTGGCATGGATATTGCGCCGCCGGACATCAACGAGAAGATCACCGGTTTCGTTGAGTTTGACAAGCCGCTGGACCAAGAACTGCGCAAGGGGAATAACCAACACCCCAACCACTACCAATTAAAATGGCGTAGCCGAGTTCCGCGCGACATAAAGGCGTTCATTCAGCGCCAGTTGCAGGAGTTTGGGCGCAAAAAACTGAATCTTGGTGAAACCCGCCAGCAACAACAGCAACGTACTCGGGACAACGCCGAGCGCATAGCGCTGGAATTGCTGCTGAAACATGCCTCGGATTTGGACCTCGGCCACAAGCGCAAATCCTTGTCGGGTAAACAGCCAAACGGGCCGATACCTCCTCCGCCCCCGCCCCCGCATAAGCAACTTGGCGTTACCATGCAAGTAACGTTTCCGGACGATGCCAAAAAGCCGCGCGTGGATTGGGGCGATAATATTCGTGTGTCGGCCGAATGTTTTAACAAGACGGCGCACATAGTCACCGGCAAACTCGCTATTCGCGTACTGCATGCCGACACGCAAGTTGAAGAATTAACCGATGAGGCGATTAATTTGTCGGCCGGCGACGCTAACATGAGCGTCGCGCAAATCAATGGTGGCGCTGAGTTTTCCATTGCCCTCGACAAAACGCGGTATGCCAAACCGGGTGAGTATCGGATTCGCGCCGTGTTGACCGACAGCATTAGCGGCGAGCGGGTCGATTTTGTTACGCGCAAATTCTGGCTGGAAGAGGAACCTCCGCGGCGCTTTCCTTTTGATCTGCAACCGGCCGAGTTGCCCACTAAGCATGCGTGGCAACCGAGCGGGGACATCAAAAACCCCACCATTTATTACAACACGCTACACCCTGAATTCAAACAAATTCAGGACGACGAACAAGACCAGACGGATTATCTGCTGAACATCTGTCTGGATGGGGCGCTGCACTTCATACTCACCCGGCCAGTGGATGATTCCGGCAAACCCGATTATCATCCGTTGAATACGGAATCGATTGCCGGCGCCGACCGCGAATTGGCGCCGGAAAAGGTTTATGAAGAGATTAGCCATTACAAGGCTAAAGTCCGGTGGCGCATCCACGAAGGAGGCTAACTCATGGCTGTTTTGCTGCGTGAAAAAGTCGACATCCGGGGCGTCGAGACGGAAATCAAGGTTTTCCGTCCGTCCGGCGCATTGTCGCGCGAACATCGGGAACAAGCCGAGGCGTTGGACGAATTTTTGTCCGACGAGATGCCGTTAATTGCCGACCGCATCATGCAGATGTCGAAAATTAAGCCGCTTAAAAAATGGTACCAATTCGGCAAAGAATTGCGCAAAATCGTGGATGACAACGAACTGGTGTTGCGCACCGATGTCCAAAATGGCTTGATATGGGAAGCCATTAAACAGCATTTGCCGGAATCTTTCGGCATAAAAGGCGCCGGCGTGGCGCGTCATGCCAACGACGACTACGACGGCAGCCGCGGACATTTGCCCGAGTGCTACGCGATTTCCAAGCATGCTTGGAAGGATGTGCAGTGGTTAAAACGCTGGGTCGACTGGACTTACATTTATTACAGAGAAAGCATGTGGCGAGACAAGAGAGTTTTGCGATTCATGCACAAAGAAATTGAACGAATGGATGAATACCCGTCCAAAGACGTTTTGCGCGACATACTTAAGCGTCTGTCGGCGCAAACCACCGGCAAAGACATCACGGTATTGGGCGATTCCGTAATTGCGGAAAAAGTCCATCATGCGTTCGAGCAAGCGCAGCCGGTTCACGCATGACCGTCGAAATTCTCAAACCCGCCCTCAAATCCCCATCCGCCGGGGAGGATGACACGCGGGCGGTGGTGCGGCGGATGTTGGCTGAGTGCGAGAGTGGCGGGGAGGCGCGGGTCAGGGAATACGCGCGGGAGTTGGACGGATGGGACGGCGACATCGTGGTGGCGCGGGCCGAGATTGAGGCGGCGGGGGCGGCGTTGCCGGCGCGGATGCGCGACGACATCGCGTTCGCGCATGCGCGGGTGAAGCGGTTCGCGCAAGCGCAGTTGGCGTCGCTGCATGAATTCGAGACCGAGTTGTCGCCGGGCCTCGTCGCGGGCCAAAAACTCGTGCCGGTCAACACCGCCGGCTGTTATGTGCCGGGCGGTCGCTACGCGCACATCGCCTCGGCGCTGATGAGCATCACCACGGCGAAAGTCGCGGGCGTGCCGCATGTCATCGCTTGCTCGCCGGCCACGGGCCGCGCCAGCGATGATGACCCCGCCGGCGACGATGACCCCGCCGACGGCAAACAACGCAACGCCGGCACCGTCGACGGCGCCGGCGACAAACACCGCGGCGTGCATCCGGCGATTTTGTATGCGGCGAATCTGGCCGGCGCCGACGCCATTCTCGCGCTCGGCGGCGTGCAGGGCATCGCGGCGCTGGCGTTCGGGCATTTCACCGGCCACGCGGCCGACATCTTAGTCGGCCCCGGCAACCGCTTCGTCGCCGAGGCCAAAAGGTTGCTGTATGGCCGCGTCGGCATCGACTTGTTTGCGGGCCCGACCGAAATCTTAATCATCGCCGACCATAACGCCGACTCAGGCCTAGTCGCCGCCGACTTAATCGGGCAAGCCGAACACGGCCCCGACTCGCCGGCGTGGCTGGTAACGACCTCCAAACCACTCGCGCAAAAAGTCATGGCCGCCATCCCCGACTGCATCGCGCGCTTGCCGCAACCGAATCGCGACGCGGCGCAAACCGCGTGGCGCGACTACGGCGAAATCATCGTCGCGGGCAGCGACGAAGAAGCGGCGCGCGTGAGCGACGACTACGCGCCGGAGCATCTGGAAGTGCATTGCGAAAACCTCGACTGGTGGCTTGGCCGCCTGCGCAACTACGGCTCGCTGTTCCTCGGCGAGCAAACCACGGTCGCTTACGGCGACAAATGCGCCGGCCCCAACCACATCCTGCCGACCCGCGGCGCGGCGCGATACACCGGCGGATTGAGCGTCGGCAAGTTCATCAAGACGCTGACCTGGCAGCGCATGACCGCGGACGCCAACCGCGAAGTCGGCGCGGCCGCGGCGCGCATCTCCCGCGCCGAAGGCATGCACGGCCACGCGCTGACCGGCGACGACCGCTTGGCGAAATACTTCCCCGGCGAGAAGTTTGCGTTGGACTCGGACGATTGATTGGGTTCCGCCCCCCGCTAAAAAGACTGCGGGGGTGACGGTGATGGGGCTCGCGGGGGTGACGGTGATGGGGCGTCCCGCGGGGGTGACGGTGATGGGCCCGCGGGGGTGACGGGGTGGGTACGTACGGGGGTGACGAAGCGGGTGCGTACGGGGGTGATGAGGTATGCCGCCTAACGCATCGACCGCGGCCGCGTACGGGGGTGACGAGGCGGCGCTAAACCGACAACGCTTTCAGCACTTCGTTCCAGCCCAGCGCCAGGTTGTTGCGGTTGTATCCGCCGCCGCCCATGGCGATGAGGCGGCCGTCGCAGAATTCGTCGGCGATGCGCGCCAGGCCCGCGGCCGCGTGGCCGTGCGCGGCCGGCGAGAACCGCATGTGGGTGATTGGGTCGCCGGCGATGCTGTCGGCGCCGGCCTGCAGCAGAATGATTTCCGGTTTGAACGCGCGCAAGTATTCTTCGACGCGCGGCCACGCGCGGTGGAACGCATCGTCGTCGCTGCCGGGGTCGAGCGGGATGTTTAACTTGCCGCCGGCGGCCGCGCCCTTGCCGGTCTCGGAGGCGAAGCCGGTGCCGGGATATAAAAACCGGCCGTCCTCGTGCAAGTCGGCGAAGCCCACATCCGGGTCGTCCTCGAAAGCGTAGAACACGCCGTCGCCGTGATGCGCGTCGATGTCGACATACGCCACGCGCTGGATGCCGTATTCGCGGCGCAGTGTTTCGATGATGACGCCGCAGTCGTTGAAGGCGCAGAAGCCGGCCGCGCCGTCGCGGCGCGCGTGGTGCAAGCCGGCGATGGGGATGAACACCCGCGGCGTCTCGCCGGAGACGATGCGTTGTAGCGCGTCCAAGTCCGAGCCGACCACATAGCAGCCGGCCTCGAACACGCCCTTGAACGCCGGGGTGTCGCCGGCGTCGAGATAACCGGCGCCGGTCTCGGAAGCGCGTTTGACCAGGCCGACATATTCCGGCGTATGAAAACGCAGCAACTCCGATTCATCGCATGCCACCGGCGCCATGATGTCGACTTTCTTGTCCAGCCCTTGGCGGACCGTCTCGGCCCAGAACGCATGCAAACGGTCCGGCCCGAACGGATGCCCGTCGCCGAAACCGTACCGCCCCAACTCGTCGCCGAAATAAACGCTTGTGATGGCCATGATGAACTCCGGATGATTGAGTTGCTTGCGTGATGGGCGATAAAGTGCATTCACCAATTCTCTCGCCATATACGCAGATATTGATATTAATTCTCTCGTTCGTCAAGGGGTTTCGAGAAAAACGCGCAGGGGTCTGGAGCGGCTCGACCGACGCAGTTTCTTGAGAGTCTTGGACTCAATTTGGCGTATGCGTTCGCGTGTGACACCGAAGCGATTGCCAATTTCTTCCAGAGTGTGGCCGGTACTCATGCCGATGCCGAAACGCATCCGCAACACCTCGGCCTCGCGCTTGGTGAGCGAGTTCAGAAGCGTCCGAATTGCTTGTTTGAGACATGAACTGGTGACGACATCGACCAGCGAAACAATATTCTCGTCTTCGATAGAACCTTTCAAGCGACTAATATCCACGTCGTCCCCGGTCGACGCTTCCATGGAAACCGGATCTTCGACAATATTCAGAACTCTGGTCACTTTTTCCTTGGACCATTGCAACTTTTCCGATATTTCATCAGGCGTTGCATCCCGCCCCGTTCTTCTAAAAATTGTATAGCATACGCGATCCAAGCGTCGAATATCTTCGAATGCATGGACGGGAACCCGAATGAGTCTGCCATGGTCGGCAATATACCGCGTAATCGCTTGGCGGATCCACCAGGTCGCGTAGGTCGAGAATTTATTGCCGCGCCAATACTCAAACTTGTTGACTGCTTTCATCAAGCCGATATTGCCTTCCTGAATCAAATCCAGGATATCGATGTTAGAAACATCGGCATATCTTTTGGCTTGCCAGATGACCAGTCTTAAATTTGAACAGTAGAACCGTTCTTTTGCATCCGCATCATGATCCATTCGCCGGGCCAATTCTTTTTCATCCGCTTTGGTAAGAAGCGGCCAGCGACTAACATCCCAGATATACATACGGAAAATATCGGGAGAATCGCTATTTTGACACAGTTTGTCTGCGCGATATTTGTTTGGAACATTAATGAGATGTTGCGCCACATCACCGAAGGTTGCCGCAGAGCCGGACGCTATGATTCTTTGCCATTTCAGCAAAAAATCCTTGTGTCGCCAGTCTGGGTTGGAGAGGTTTACGTTTTCGGTCACGCCAGCGCCGAAAAGCACATCTATTTCCGGTCGAATTTGATGCTGCCTATGCGCCACCGCCGTGAATGCCACCCGCCCGCCATATCGGAACAAACCGACCACTGGGGCTGAAAATCCCTTGCGCAATGGCCTAATAATACCCTGTAACTCATCTTGAGTTAAATGAGGTGAGCAAGTTACATCGGCAACGATAAAAATGATGGAATTTGCGAGCAAGCCACCATCCTCTCCGCTCGACGGTAACAAGGAAATTTCGTCTTGCGTAACTTGAAAAAGGAAGACAATTTTTCGCACAAGTCGACGAATATTTTTGCGCTCCAAGTCGGTCAATTTTTGATTGACATTAAACTCGTTCAGAAAATCATCCAATGACCCGCTATCCGCCCCCATCACGCGGTCGCTGGTCAACCCAAACTTGCTCAGCAACTTGGTTGCCCCATCACGCAAGGGCGTGCACTCAAAATCTTTCAGCGCCACCCAGATGCCATTATCGTTCATTGCGCTATACCATCAGGATAATTTGTGTTCGGAGTCCGCGGGCAATTTTTCGCCATCTTTGATGACTAACCAGGTTACGAGCTCAAAATTTTCCGCGGTCTGAGGTTGCTCGGCCTTTGTCGGCACAACGGCATTTCGGTAAGCCAGAGTGCCGGCAACTTGTCGGTCAAATTTCCGACTAATGGCGGTGATGACCCTGTCTAACAGGGTATCATATTTGCCCATGTCACGCCCATTCTGTGTTTCGATATCGAAAATATCGCACAATGGCAATAACGGGGCATCCTGTTTTTGCGCCAATTCTCCGAAAATTTCCAGAATTTGTTTGGCATGCGTATAATTGTACCGCACCTCGCCATCATCGCGAACATACACCAAATAATATTCTTTCAAGGGATTGCGTACACTTTTCCCTTGTGGAGAATTTTTCTGTCGCAGACAAAAAATCACTCCCGGAGAAGCGATATTGGAAAGAACGCTCGGTTGCATTTTCGCGCAATCAGCAACCGCGAATACTCCCAAGGGAACGCATTCTAATTCTGCACGGTTTCTCTCCAAATAATTCATTAATTGCGCGATAAAATCGTCCAACGAAAAATCGCTCATGGTTACACTGTCGTCCAGATCATCGAGACCAAATGCACTTTCATGCAATCGACGAATTTGTGCATCTCGAAAACCCATCTCCGTTTCGGCGCTCTCGCGCATCTCATTCTCGGTAACGGCGGGTTCATCTCCTGTAGCGGTAGCGTCCATCAAAGCCAGCCGTGCTTCTACGCGGTTTTTCAGGTCCAGGTAGTAGTTAAGTTCCTTCGTCGGCCAGAAATTAATCATGCCCACCGCTGAGTTGCGACTCCCGATGCGGTCGATCCGGCCAAAACGTTGAACCAAACGAACCGGATTCCAGTGAATGTCATAATTAACCACCCGGTCGCAGTCTTGCAGATTCTGCCCCTCCGAGATGCAATCCGTAGCGATAAGAACATCTATCTCCGGCTTTTCATCTGGGATGGGCTGCCCAACTTCATCACGATTAAATCGACCGCGTCCGATGGGGGCAAAGTTGGTCAAAATATCATTAAAATTGTTGTTGCCATAAGTGGTTTTTGTCTCGTCTCCGGCAACCATCGCGCACTCGACATTAAACGCATCCTGAATCAGGGGCATCAGATAATCGTACAAGTAAACGGCCGTGTCCTTAAACGCAGTGAACACCAGAATTTTGCGATTCTTGCGTCCGTCCTTGTTAGTGGTCGGGTTGGCCAGTTTGTCGAAAATTCTATGTTTCAGCGTGGCCAATTTTTTATCTCGTTGCGGGGTAATGGCGCCAACTTTCACGCGCACCACCTCCAGCACATCCATATCTTTGCGTAAATCATCCGCCCACTTCGACAGATCCAAATCTTTAAAGTGAAAGGTGTGTCGAGCCTTGCTGGCGACAAAATCCTCGTCATCCCAATCATCTTCCAAAGATGCGTTGGCGTCGCCTTCATCGTCGATTTTCGACTTATATCTCCCTATTTTATCCACTTGCTCCTCAATTTTTTGAATGGTCCGGCCTAATGTTTTTTCCAAAGACGGCGCGGCGCTTTCCAAGCGCTTGAGGAAATTTACGCGGATCATGCCAATCAACCAACGTTCACGGTCAACTTGGTTGAAGTTGAATTTCTTTTTCTCCTCTTCCAGATCGTGTCGCGCCTGTTCTCCGATGACATATTTCGCCGGAGTGTAAATCGAAAGTCGAAATTTCTGAATCTCGTGATTCAGTTCTTCGTAGGAGAGTTTCCCCAGAGCATCCGTTGGCGGGGATTCGTTTTCGGGTTTGGTCTGCGTTGGAAAGCCGCCGATTTCCTTGACGACTTCCGGGTAAAATATCTTTACATGGCGGCGCGACCTGGCGATGGAAACGGCGTCTAACAGCGCAAAAAAGTCGCCCCCCAGGGCATCGAACAATTTTTGTTTGTCTTTGTTCCCGCCTCGCCGCTCCCATTCCTTGAACTGTTTTTGCGCGCGACCAAGCATGGAACGAACACTCGTTATGCCGAGGGTTTCTTTGAAGGCATCTTCCCGTTTCCCGGTCATAAAATAGATTTGATTGCGCAGGTCATCCAACGAAGTATTGACTGGAGTCGCTGACAGCATCAACACGCTGGTTTTGCCGCTCTGTTGAATCACATCCTGCAACAACCGTTCATAAAGACTGTGGCGAATAATCACACCGTTTTCGTCGCGTGTACTGCTGGATTCGTTGCGAAAGTTGTGAGATTCGTCTATCACCACCAAACCGTAGCCGCTCCAATCAAATCCGGCCAAATCAATGCCGTTTGATTGACCTGATTGTCGTGACAGGTCGGTGTGATGCAACACGGTATAATGGAAATTATCTTCCTTGAAAGGGTTGCCTTGCTGTCCGAATTGCGTCGGGTAGAGTTTCCAGTTTTCGCTGAGTTTCTTTGGGCAGAGCACCAACACCCGCTGATTTTTCGCTTCATAGTAACGAATGACCGCCAACGCCGTGTAGGTTTTACCAAGCCCGACACTATCGGCAAGAATGCATCCGTTGTGTTGCTCCAAGCGATTGATGATTCCAATCACACCGTCGCGCTGAAATGGAAACAGCGTTCGCCATACCTGTGTATCTCTGAGGTCCGTCACCCCAAGCCACTCTCTTGTTTGTTCGCGCGCTTCTATTCGGTCGCGAAAAATTTCCATCAAGGTCTTGAAATAAACAAGTTCCGGAGAGCGGTTTTCGCCGATTCGACGAAGCGCGGCCAGCACCTCATCCTTGGCGTCTCTACTAAGATGCTTGTTGCTCCAAATGGCATCAAACCACTGCTTCAACGAATCACAAGTCGAAGCATCGTCAACGGACAAGTTGAGTTCCAAATTTGCACTGTCGTCAAAACCCAGTCCGCGGCGCGTGAAGTTTGAACTCCCGATTACCGCCGCATCCGGATAAGCGGACCGTTCGATGTGATACATTTTGCCGTGCAAAAAATTTACTTGCTTGATGGTGCGAATTTTGACTCGTTCTTTTATCCATTTTTCGCAATCTTTTGCCAAACGCTTTTGTCGAAGCAATTGTTGCGGCAATAAGCCTTGTTCACTTAAATCAAATCCTTTGTTTTTCTTCTCGCCCGGGTCGACTTCCCCAACAGACCCGGGGTCACCGTACAAAAATCGCACCGTGTCGACATTTTCTAATTCGCGCATTAACCCCTCATATGCATGTATTGTGAAGTAGGCGGAGACGATGCGCAAAGTATGCGCACCGTCACCGAGCAGCCCGCGCAAATGTGCGCCAACGCTGCTTACCCGACTGTGGTTATCGAGAATGGTCATCCGCCTACGACGATTTGTCCGGCTTCACCGTGCCTTTCGGCATCATCTGCGCGATGGACATGCGCTGGACTTTGATGCGCACGCCGTCGGCGATTTCGACGGTGACGAAGTTGTCGTCGACGCCGGTGATTTTGCCGAGCGCGCCGCCGTTGGTGACGACTTCGTCGCCTTTCGACAAACCGGCGACCATGGTTTTGTGCTGCTTGGCGCGCTTCTGCTGCGGGCGAATCAACAGTAAATAGAAGATGACGAAAATCAGCACCATCGGCAGCAGCGTGAACAGCCCGCCGCCGCCGCCGTCTTGCGCCCAGGCCGGCGCGATGAAGAAGTTGAGAAGCGTTTCCATGATGAATCCCGGTTAAGGTTGGTGGGGAATCGCGGGCGAATCCGGGGGAGCCGGCCGCGAAAATTTAACCGCGCCATTTTGCCATAAATCGCCGCCAAGTTGCGCGAGAAAATGCGGCGCTGCGTTATGAAAACCAACGGCGCAGGCGGCGCGGTAGCCATTTGAAAATCAGATAACCGGCGACCAGCGCGAAACCGCCCGGCAACGCCGGCAGGAGATAACGCAGCCGGCGCAGCGTATTGCGCAGTTTTTGCGGGGGGGGGGGGGGCGATTATGGGGTGATTCGGCGCGCAATTTCGCGCACAAACCGGCGTAGCGCGGAATCAAATTTTCCCATGAAAAATTGTCGATGCCGTATTGGCGGATGGCTTCCCGGTGGCGCAACGCGATGGCACGGTTGCGCGCGATTTCGCCGGCCACGAAATCGATGTCGGTGATTTTCTGTTCCGGAATGACGGTGACCCACGGCAACTTGGTATCCAAGTTCACCGACGCGGCTTCGCTGACCACCACGCCCAAGCCGCACACCAACGCTTCCAAAACAACCAGCGGCGCCGCGGCCTCGACTCGACTTAAAATAACCAAGTTGGCGTAGTCGGATAAATGCGCGTATAAATATTCGCGCGACCATTCGCCGAGATAGTTGGCGCGCGTTTGCTCGAATCTTGCGTCGCCATGCGGGCCCGCGAAATCAATGGAATCGATGGTTTGATAAAGATGCTGTCTTTTGTTGCCGGTGATGTTGCCGAGATAAATGCCGCGGTTTGCATGCAGCGGCGGGTTGCGGAATTGAAATCGGCGGTGGTCGGCGCCGTTCAATGTTACAAACACTTCCGCGGGGTGATATCCGCAGTCGATAAAGCACCGCCGCCAAACCGGCGACAACACAAAAATAAACAAACCGTCCTTTAAGTACGGCATGAAATGTTTGGCGATGAGACGGTAAGATGCCAGCCGGCTGATTTCGTGACCCGAATGGCTGGTGAAGATTTTCACCGGCGCGCGGATTTTATTCAGCACGC
Source organism: Gammaproteobacteria bacterium (assembly GCA_028817405.1). Taxonomy (GTDB): domain Bacteria; phylum Pseudomonadota; class Gammaproteobacteria; order Arenicellales; family Poriferihabitantaceae; genus JAHRAW01. Next base: position 75,791 of record JAPPPS010000090.1, on the reverse strand, counting down.
CGGACAGCGGGTACTGATGCAGATGCACGACATCCGGCCGGCAACGGTTAACCGCGGTGATGATTTCGCGTTTATCGCCGGTGTTGATGACGACCACTTTGTGGCCGAGTTGTTGCAGATAAGTTTTGTAATCCCAGATGATGCTTTCCACCGCGCCGTAACCTTTCGGCGGAATCGACACCGGCGCGTACGCCTGGCCAATCAACGCCCAAGTGAGCGACGGTTGCGACGGGGTTGGCGTGTGGATTTCGGACATGCTGTTTAGTGTCGTTCGGCCGCCGGCTTGCCACTCCGGCGACCGCCGGAGTCCGGAATGACGGATGGGACGGTTATGGTTTTGCGTCGCTAAACCGCCGCGCCACTTCAATCAAGTCGGCGGCGATTGCATCCGGCGCGAATTCCCATGGGTCGAACACCGCGGCCGGCGCGCGGCGCAGCCACAGCGCATGCAGACCGGCCGCGCGCGCGCCGCAGATGTCGAACGGGTTGCCGGAGATGAGCCAGGTGTCGTCGGCGGCCGCGCCGGCGCGGGCCAGGAAATGCCGATACACCGCGGCGGCCGGCTTGAAGGTTTGCGTTTCATGGACGCTGACCACGCCGTCCAAGTGCGCGTCGATGCCGGCGCGGGCAAGCAACGCTTCGAGGTCGTCCGGGCGGCCGTTGGAAAACGCGTACAGTTTCAGTCGCGCTTTCGCCCGCGCCGCGGATAACAATTCCAAACCGCCGCGCACATCATCAAACGCCGGCAACGCGAGATAACAGTCCATCAACTCGGCGCGCGCCGCGGCCGGCATATCGGCGCGCAACGCATCGCAACAAAAATCCAACGCTTGCCGGGTGCAGACGCGGAAGTCGCGGTACACGCCCATCAAACCGTAACGGAAAGTGTATTCCAATTGTTTTTGCCGCCATTGCGTGGAAAACTCCGCGGCCGCCGCGGCGTCGCCCAAATGTTTTTCCAACACCGTGGTAACCCCCGCGGTGTCGATGAGCGTGCCGTAGACATCAAACGCCAGCGTGGTCATGGTTAGTCGCGGTAGAACGCGTCGAGTTGCGCGGCGAAACGTTCGCGCAACACCGCGCGTTTGATTTTTAATGTCGGCGTGAGCGTACCGTCCTCGGTGGTCCACGGTGCAAGCGTCGCGCACACTCGATGCACCGTCGCATAACCGGGGAAGTCGCGCAGGCGGGCGGCGATGCGCGCGCGCATAAAAGTCTCCGCCGCCGTGCTCGCCAACGCGGCATCGTCCTCCGCATCGACGCCCAACTTCGCCGCGCAGTCGCGCCATTGTTGCGCGTTCAAAACCACCACCGCGGATAAAAACGCGCGCCCTTCGCCGACCACCATCGCTTGCTCGAACAACGCGTCTTCGCAAATCGCGACTTCCATGTCGGCCGGCGGCACCTTCTCGCCGGTGGCGGTGACGATGATGTCTTTGCTGCGCCCGGTGATGAACAAGAATCCGTCCGCGTCGATGCGCGCCAAGTCGCCGCTGGAAAACCAACCCTCGGCGTCGATGCAGGCGCGCGTCGCCGCTTCGTTGCGCCAGTAGCCGCGCATGATGCCGGGGCCGCGCGATTGCAGTTCGCCGCTCTTTGATAACCGAATTTCCGTTCCGATGAACGGCAGGCCGATGCTTGCCGGTTTGTTGCGCGCGCGGGTGTTGACGCTGAGCGTCGGGCTGGTTTCGGTCAAGCCGTAGCCCTGCAAAATGTCGACGCCGAGCGCGATAAAAACGCGCGCGATGTGCGCCGCCAACGGCGCGCCGCCGCTGATGACGCACTTTAAGTCGCCGCCGAATCGCCGCCGAACTTTGCGCGCGACCAACGCGTCCAGCGCGCGCCACAGCAACAGTTTCGGATGCCAGCCGGCGCGGCCCTGCGCGCGCTCGAAGCGCCGCCAACCGACATCGACCGCCAGGTTGAACAGCCATCTCGCCGGCGCGGGGCCGCGCGCCAACCGCTCGGCGATTGCCGCATGCGCGCGCTCGAAGATGCGCGGCACGCTAATCATGATGGTCGGTTTTTGAATCGCCAAGTCGGCCGGCAAGTCGGCGATGGCGCGGTTGAACGCCACCGTCGCGCCGGCCATGAGCGGCAAGTAATAACCGACCGTGCGCTCGAACATGTGCGACAGCGGCAGGAACGACAGGAACTTGTCGGCCGGGAACACCGCCACGCTGCGCAGGCCGGCGCGCGCGTTGCTTAAGATGTTGGCGTGCGAGAGCATCACGCCTTTGGGTTTGCCGGTGGTGCCGGAGGTGTAGACGATGGTGGCGAGGTCATCGGGTTGCGCTGCATCGGGCGTTGCATCCGCGGCCGAGTCGACGCGCGCGCCGCTTGCCAACCATTGTTGCAACGGCAACAGTCGCGAGTCGGTTTTGTTTTCAGTGTTTTTGTTTTCGGTTTCGTTTTTGTTTTCGCCATCGACAACCACCACCCGCGTCAACGAATCCACCGCGGCCACCGCCGACTCCAACTGCCGCCACACGCCAAAGTTCTCGACCAACAACAGTTGCGCTTCGGTGTCGGCCAAAATGTAGGCGATGTTGTCGGCGCGGTCTTCGGCGTATAGCGGCACCACCACCAACCCGGCCGCGAGACAGGCTTGGTCGAACACCGCCCATTCGCGACGGTTGCGCATGCACACCGCGGCGCGCGCGCCACGCGCGAATCGTTCCGCGGCCACGGCGCGTCGCCACCGCTCGACTTGCGCGGCGAACTGCGACCAAGTGGTTTCGGTCCAACGGCCAGCGGCGTCACCATCGCCGGCATCGTCACCATCGCCGGCACCGTCACCGTCACCATCGCCGGCACCGTCGCCGCCGGGCCGGCCGGCTGATGGCTCGAATTGAATATACGCGAGATGCTGCGGCGACCGTGCCGCGCGCGCGCGCAACAAACCGTGCAGAGTGACCGCCTCAGTCGGCTCGATGATGTCCAAGCCCGGTTGCGTACTCGCATCCGGCGGATAAACGCGCGCGATGCGGTTGGAGTCGCCGGCACCGCCGGTGCCAACGCCAACACCGTCACCAACACCGTCACCGCCGTCCCCGGCGTTCATGCCTGCGCCGCGGCCCGCGCCGACTTGGGCGGGAAATCGTCGACCGCAATCGCGGCCGCGGCCGCGGCGCGCGCGCGCGCCAACAACGCCGCCTCCCCGTCATTCACCGCGCCGCCAATGCGCAACTCGTCCAGCCACGCGCCGAACTCCCGGCCCGCCGGCAACGCCCGGCCGTCGCGCTTCAACCGCCGCCGCAGCGCCCGGCTCTGGTCCATCAACGCCAACGCCGTCTCCAGTTGCGCCAGCGGTTCGGTTTCATCGCGCGGCAAATACATGTCCGAAGTCAACCGGTCGCGGGCCGCGCCGGCGGTCTGCACCGCCGCGGCCGCGCGCCGCGCCAACGCATCGGATGGCCGCCGCAAGTACCTTCCGCCGGCGAACACCGTGGCGCGCAACAACTTGCCGAGATACCGCTTCGGATAATTGCGCAAGATACCGTCCAACGCCTCCTGCGCTTCGAACAACGCATGCGCGCAAGCCCAGTCGGCAAGCGCCGCTTCATCGGCAAGCGCATCCTCGGTGGCGACGGTGGCGACGGTGGCGACGGTGGTGCCGGTGGCGCCGGCCCCACCGGCGGCCGCGGCATCATAAAATCGTTTCAAAGCGGCGGTGGCGAGATACAAGTTGCCGAGCGCATCGGCGAACCGTCCGGACAGCATCTCGCGGCGTTTCAAATCGCCGCCGAGCAGCAGCAGCGTGACATCGGCGATGAACGCGAACGCCGCGCTCAAGTGTTCGACCGCGCGACTATGGCGGCGAATCAAACTCGCGCCTTGGCTCGCGACTTTGCCCGCGCCTTTGCCCGCGACTTGGGCCCCCGCATCGCCGGTCGCGACGCCGCGCGCCAACCAGCCGCGGCTGATGCCATAACCGAACGCGCGCAGTTTGTTGGCGGCGATGTGCGCGAGGTGTTGACTCAACGCGCGGTCGAAAGCGTCCAAGGCCGCGTCCGGGTCGCGCGCGTGCAACTCCACCGCGGCGATTTCATCCAGCAGATGCGGATGGCAGCGCAGCGCGCCTTGCCCGAAGATAATCAGCGAGCGGGTGAGAATGTTCGCGCCTTCGACGGTGATGCCGATGGGGATTTGTTGGTACAGGCGCGCCAGGTAGTTGCGCGGGCCGAGGCAGATGCCCTTGCCGCCGTGAATGTCGAGCGCGTCGTTCACCACGCGCCGCGACAAGTCGGTGCACTGCTGCTTGACGATGGCCGACAGCACCGCGGGCCGCTCGCCCAAACCCAGCGCGACGCTCATCAGTTCGCGCCCGGCGTCGAGCAAATAAGTCAGCCCGCCGATGCGCGCCAGCGCCTCCTGCACGCCTTCGAATCGGCCGATGTCCACGCCGAATTGCTCGCGCACTCGGGCGTACGCGCCGCCGCTGCGCGCCGCCACTTTGGCCGCGCCGGCCGCGGCCGCCGGCAACGACACGCCGCGCCCGGCCGCCAGCGATTCCATCAGCATGCGCCAGCCGCGGCCGACGCCGGCGCGCCCGCCAATCACCCAGTGCAACGGAATGAAAACCTGTTCGCCGCGGTTGGGGCCGTTCTGGAACGCCGCGCCGCACGGCAGGTGACGGTTGCCGATGGTGATGCCGGGGGTGTCGGCGGGGATGAGCGCGCAGGTGATGCCGAGGGCCGCGGGGTCGCTGTCGTCACCGTCACCGTTACCGGCGCCGGGGGTTTCACCGTCGCGGCGGACGACGTTACCGTCACTGTTACTGTCACCGTCGCCAAGCAACCCATCCGGGTCATACGCCTTGAACGCCAGCCCAATCAGCGTCGCCACCGGACCGAGGGTGATGTATCTTTTTTCCCAGTTGAGACGAAAACCGAGCGTCGACTCACCGTCGTGTTCGGCGCGGCAGAGCACGCCGGCGTCCGGCATGCCGGCCGCGTCCGAGCCGGCCCAGGGGTTGGTCAAACTAAAGCACGGCGTCTCCTCGCCCGCGGCCAGGCGCGGCAGGTAGTATTGCTTTTGCGCGTCGCTGCCGTAGTGCAGAATGAGTTCGGCGGGGCCCAAGGAATTCGGCACCATCACCGTCACCGCGGCCGTGGCGCTGCGGGTGGAAATTTTTTGCACGATGCACGACTGCGCATGCGCCGAGAAACCCAAGCCGCCGTATTCGGCCGGAATGTTCAAGCCGAACATGCGACTGCGCTTGATGAAATCCCACACCGGCGCCGGCAAGTCGCCCAAGCGCGCGGTCACTTCCCAGTCGTCGACCATCGCGCAGAGTTCCTCCACCGGGCCGTCGAGAAACGCCCGCTCGCGCTCGCTCAAAACCGCGGCCGGCGCGTCGAAGAGTTTGCTCCAGTCCGGGCGGCCCGAGAATAATTCCGCGTCCCACCACACGCTGCCGGCGTCGATGGCGGCGCGCTCGGTTTGCGAGATGGGCGGCAGGGTTTGTTTCAGTTGCGCCAGCAGCGGCGCGCTTAAATACCGGCGGCGCAACCCGCGCGCGCCGGGCCCGAACAACACAAACCACCCGCCGGCCATGACCACGAGCAAGAACAGCGACAGCCACGCGCCGCCGCCGCCGACCAACAAGCCCAGCGCGAACACCGCGGCGGCCGCGCCGAGCCACGCTTGCAACGCCATTCGAAACCACGCGAACGCGGCAACCAACAGCAACAACGCAACGACAATCCAGAGCATGTCCGCGGGGAAACCGGCAATCAGGTGGCGGGATTATCCCACAGCGCGGCGGCGCGCGCTGGGGTGTTTGGGTTATGGCGCGGCGGTGGTGGTGGCGGTGGCGGGGACATCTTCGTCGTCGGTGACATCCGCGGCGTTGGCGTTGGCGGTGTCGCCATCGCCGGTGACATCAGCATCGCCGCCGGCATCAACATCGCCGACATCAAAACGCAGCGAGAAATCCACCGCTTGAATGTGTTTGGTCAGCGCGCCGATGGAAATTAAATCGACGCCGGTTTGCGCGATTTCGCGCACATCGTCGAGCGTGATGTTGCCGGACGCTTCCAGTTCGGCGCGGCCCGCGGTGACGGCGACCGCCTCGCGCAGCGCGTCCACGCCGAAGTTGTCGAGCATGATTCGCGTCGCGCCGGCGGTTAATGCTTCGCGCAGTTGCGTCAAGTTTTCGACCTCGATTTCGATGCGCGACTCGTTCGCCACTTCGCGCGCGCGACGCAACGCTTCGGCAATTCCACCGACCGCGGCGATGTGGTTTTCCTTAATTAACACTTGGTCGAACAAACCGATGCGGTGGTTGCGCGCGCCGCCGACCGCGGCCGCGTATTTTTGCGCCACGCGCAAGCCCGGCACGGTCTTGCGCGTGTCGGTGATGCGCGCGCCGGCGCCGGCCGCGGCCTCGACATAGCGGCGCGCGACGGTGGCGGTGGCGGACAGCGTCTGCAGCAGGTTGATGGCGACGCGCTCGGCGGTGAGCAGGGCGCGGGCGCGGCCGGCGATGCGGCAGACCGCGTCACCGGCGGCGAGCGTGTCGCCGTCCTGGCGCAGCCACCGCACTTCCACCGCGGCGTCAACCTGGCGAAACGCCTCCTCAAACCACGCCCGGCCGCACAACACCGCCCGGCCCTCACGGCAAAACAGCGTCGCAACCGCGCGCGCCCGCGCATCAACCAACCCCGCGCTCAAATCCCCGCCGCCGACATCCTCACGCAACGCCCCCGCGACCAACTCGCGAACCACCCCACCCGCCGGCAACGACACGGACTTGCACATGCGCGGATTATACGCCCACGACGGGGAATTACGCCGCGAAGATTACCAGGTGGTCGATGGCCGGGACGATGCCGAGGTTTTCGCCTACGGCGTGGTTGTGGTGCGACGGGACCAGGGACAGGATTTCGGCGCCGCTTGGGAGGGTCAGGGTGTAGAGGTAGTTCTCGCCGCGAAATGCGCGTTTGACGATGCGGGCGGTGCGCGCGCTGTGGTCGTCGTGGATGATGTCGTCCGGGCGAATCAGCACTTTGACGCGCGCCCCGGGCGGGTGGCCGACGGGGCCGCGCAGCACCGCCAGTTCGGTGTCGATACGGTCGGCCGCCGCGACTACGCCGTCGATGAAAACGCCCTCGCCGATGAAGTCGGCGACGAAACGGGTGGCCGGCTCGTGGTAGATGCGGTACGCGGTGTCCCACTGCTCGATGCGCCCGTCGCGCATCACGCCCACGCGCTCGCCGAACGCGAACGCGTCCTGCTGGTCGTGCGTCACGAGTAAGCAAGTCGCGCCGATGTCTTTCAGCAGCGCGCGCACTTCTTGGCGGAGTTTGTCGCGCAGGTCGGGGTCGAGGCTGGAGAACGGTTCGTCCATCAGCAACAGTTGCGGGTTCGGCGCCAGCGCCCGCGCCAAGGCCACGCGCTGCTGCTGGCCGCCGGACAGTTCATGAGGGTAACGACGGTGCAGGCCGGTCAGGCCGACCTTTTCCAGCAGCGCATGCGCCAGGCGGCGTTGCTCGGCCGCGGGCTTCCGGTGCAGGCCGGCCGCGACATTTTTTTCCACCGTGAGATGCGGGAACAGCGCGTGGTCTTGGAACACCATGCTCAAACGCCGATGCTCCGGGGCCAAGCCGCGGTCCACGCCGGCGATGCGGCGGCCGTTCAGGTGGATGCCGCCGGCGGTGAGCGGCTGGAAGCCGGCGATGGCGCGCAGCACCGTGGTTTTGCCGCAGCCGCTGGGGCCGAGCAGCGAAGCCAGCATGCCTTGCTGCAACTCGAACGAGGCATCAGACACCGCCGCGCGCTGCGCGTAGCGGCAGGCGATGCCGCGCACTTCCAGCAGGGCGGTCATGGGGCGGGGGCGGCCGGCGGGGCCGCGGTGGAGGTAACCGTCCCCGGCGGAGCGACCGGCCGCGGCCCCGGAGCGACCGGCCCCGGCCCCGGCGCGGCCGGCGAATCGAGGCGCGCCGCGGTGTCGATGGTGCGACTCAAAATAATCACCGGAATCAACCCGGCCGCGACGATGAACAACGCCCCCGGCGCGCTCCGCTCGATTAACTCATCGGACGCAAAATGATAGACATGGGTCGCCAGCGTCTCGAAATTAAACGGGCGCAGAATCAGCGTCGCTGGCAGTTCTTTCATGCAGTCGACGAACACGATGAGCGCGGCGGTGAGCAGGCCGCCGCGAATCAGCGGCAGGTGAAAACGGCGCAGCGTCCGGCCCGCGCCGTGGCCGAGGGTGCGCGCCGCCATGTCGAGCGAGTCCGACACTTTGCTGAAACTGGATTCGACCGCGCCGATGGACACGGCCAAAAACCGAATGGTGCAGGCGGCGATAACCGCGAACGAAGTGCCGCTCAAAATTAAGCCGCTGCCAACGCCGAAGCGCGCGCGCAGGAACGCATCGACCGCGTTGTCGAACGCCGCCAGCGGCACGATGACGCCGACCGCCAGCACCGCGCCCGGCACCGCGTAGCCGAGCGAGGCGGCGCGCGCGATGGCCGCCATCACGGTGGTGCGGCGCAAGCGGCGCGCGTAAGCGACCACCACCGCCAGCGCCACCGCGCTCACCGATGCCGTGCCGGACACCCACAAACTATTCAGCGCATAACCGCGGAACCTCGGCGTCCATGCGGCGGGCAAGTGATCGAGCGCGTGGCTGACCAACAGCAGCGCCGGGATGCCGAAGCCGAACAGCACCGGGGCCGCGCACACCGCGGTCGCGGCCCAGCCGTTGCGCCCGCGCAGTCGCTGCCGCGGCCGGCCGCCGAAGCGGGTCGCGCTCTGGTAGAAGCGTCGCCGGCGCCGCCCGATGTATTCCAGCGAAATCAGCAACGCCGCGAAGGTCAGCATCACCGCGCCGATTTGCGCGCCGCCGCCGAGGTTGCCCATGTTCAGCCACACATCGTACAGGCCGGCGGTCAGCGTCTGCACCGAGAAGAAATCCACGGTGCCGAAATCATTCAGCGTTTCCATCAACGCCAGCGCCACGCCGACCGCAATCGCCGGGCGCGCGATGGGCAACTCGACATAGAAAAATGTCGCCACCGGCCCGCGCCCCAACAAGCGACTAACATCGGGCAGATAACTCGACTGCTCCAAGAACGACGCGCGCGCGAGAAGATACACATACGGATACAGCACCACGCCCAGCAGCATGATGGCGCCGCCCATGCTGCGCACTTCCGGGAACCAGTAATCGCCGGCCAAGCGCCAACCGAACACCGCGCGCAAGGCGTGCTGCACCGGGCCGGCGAACTCCAGCAAGTCGGTGTATAAATAGGCGATGACATAGCCGGGCATCGCCAGCGGCAGGAGGAGCAGCCATTCCAACAACTTGCGCAGCGGGAAGTCGAAGGCGGTGACCAAGCGGGCCGCGGTGACGCCGGTCAGCAGCGTCGAGACGCCGACCCCGGCCAACAGAATCAGCGTGTTGCCGACATAACCCGGCAGCGTGGTGGCGATGAGATGCGGCCAGATATTCTCGGCCGGGAACAACGCCAACCACAGCACCGCGGCCACCGGCAGCAAACACAACGCGGCCACCGCCACCGCGCCGAGGGGCCACGCGCCGGCGCCGGGCCGGCCGGTCATCAAGCGGCGCATCGCCTTAACCGTCACGCCCGCCGTCGCCCCCGCCGCTCAGTCGTTATAACCAACGCGGTCGGCCATCTTCGACGCCGCGCCGCGGTTGGCGGCGACCGCGGATAAGTCAAGGCCGTCGCGCTTGAAGTCGCCGAGCGATTGCAAATAACCGCCGACGCGGATGCGCGGGTTGACCGGATATTCGCCGTTGACCTCGGCGTACATCCGCTGCGCGCGGTCGCCGGCCAGGAACTCCATCAACGCCAGCGCTGCGTCGCGGTGCGGCGCGTGGCGGGTCATGGCCATGCCGCTGATGTTCATGTGCGTGCCGCGGCCGGCTTGGTTGGGGAACACCACATCGACCGCTTCGAACCACGCTTTTTGTTTGTCGTCGGCCGCCATTTTGTGCAGATAGTAGTGGTTGATTACGCCGACATCGCACACGCCCTCGGCGATGGCGCGGGCTTGCGCGCGGTCGTTGCCCTGCGGTTTGCGCGCGAGATTGGCTTTCACGCCGGCCAACCAGGCTTGCGCTTGCGCGTCGCCGTGGCGGTGCATGAGCGAGGCGATGAGCGCGATGTTGTACGGATGTTTGCCGGAGCGGGTGCATACCCGGCCGCGCCATTTGGGGTCCGCCAGGTCTTCGTAACTTGTGATTTCGCCGCGCCGCACCCGCGCTTTGGAGGTGACGAGGATGCGCGCGCGCGCGGTCAAGCCGAACCAGTGCCCGGCCGGGTCGCGCATGTTGGCGGGGACGCTGCGGTTGATGGCGGCGGATACGACCGGCTGCGTGAGACCGGCGTTTTGGAGGTCCGACAAGCGGCCGATGTCGACCGTGAATACCAAGTCGGCCGGACTGTTGCGTCCTTCGTTTTGCAGGCGTTCCAACATGCCGGTCTTGGCGTATACGGCGTTGACTTGGATGCCGGTGGCGGCGGTGAATGCGTCGAACATCGGCTCAATCAAAAACGGCTGGCGGTATGAGTAGACATTGACCTCGCGCTCGGCCGCGGCGGCGGTGGTGACGGTGACGGTGGTGACGGTGACGGTGGTGGCGGTCGCGACGGTCGCGGTCAGCACCGCGGCGGAAAAAATCGCGCGCAGGGTTGGTTTCGGTTTCATCGGTTTGGCTCGGAATGATAGGGGGAAAACGCTCATTGCGAATGGAATGGTTTGCACTCCAAACACCACGGCCGCGGTTTTAACGCGAATAGGAATGATTGTCAATAGCATTTGGAAGAAAAAATGCAACTTTCTTTCCCCGCGGTTTGCGCCGCGGCCCGCGCCCGCCCCCGCCCGCCCCCGCCTTCCGCGCGCAGGGTAAAATCGCGCCACTGTCGCATCGCCGCGCCACCGTCACGCCCTCGCCGCGCCACCGTCGCATCGTCGCCGCCGCACCGTCATGAAGCACGCCACCGAATTTCCGCCGCAGCGGGCGGCATGAATTTGAGCGCGCGTTCCAAACCGCAAACCACCGGCCCGGAAGTATTGGTCATCGGCGGCGGCAACGCGGGTTTGTGCGCGGCGCTGACCGCGGCCGCGGCCGGCGCCTCAGTGCAACTATTGGAAAGCGCGCCGAGGCCATACCGCGGCGGCAACAGCCGGCACACGCGCAACTTGCGCTGCATGCACGCGCGGCCGGTCGGCGCGATGAACGACTGCTACGGCGAAGACGAATACTTCGACGATTTGTTGAAGGTCACGGCCGGCCAAACCGACCGTCAACTGGCGCGCATGTGCATCCGCGAATCGGCCGGGGTTTGCCGCTGGATGGAATCGCATGGCGCGCGATTTCAGCCGCCGCTGTCCGGCGCGTTGTCGCTGGGGCGGACCAACGCGTTTTTCCTGGGCGGCGGCAAGGCGCTACTAAACGCGTATTACCGTCGCGCCGAAGCGTTGGGCGTGGAAGTTATTTATGACGCGACGGTGACGCATCTGGAAGTCGATGGCGCGCGCATCGCATCAGTGACCGCGGAAATCAACGGTGAACGCATGGCGTTAAAACCGCGCGCGGTGGTCGCGGCCTCTGGCGGGTTTCAAGCCGACCTTGACTGGCTGGCGCGCGCCTGGGGCGGGGCCGCGCGCAACTTTTTGATTCGCGGCACACCGTATAATCGCGGCGTGGTGCTGAAAGATTTATTGCAACAAGGAATCAAAAGCGTCGGCGACCCGGCGCAATGTCATGCGGTCGCCATCGACGGGCGCGCGCCCAAGTTCGACGGCGGCATCGTCACGCGACTCGACTGCGTGCCGTTTGCGGTGGTGGTCAACAAAGACGGCGCGCGGTTTTACGACGAAGGCGAGGATGTGTGGCCGAAACGTTATGCAATCTGGGGCCGACTGGTGGCCGCGCAGCCGGCGCAAGTGGCGTATGCCGTCATCGATTCCAAAGCATTGGACTTGTTCATGCCATCGGTTTTTCCGCCGGTGCAGGCCGACACCGTGCAATGCCTGGCCGAAAAAATGAAACTGCCGGTGCAGAATGTCGCGCAAACAATAAAAGCATTCAACGCCGCCTGTCGTCCCGGCGAATTCAAACCCGACGCACTCGACGGCCTGGCCACCGCCGGCCTTAACCCGCGCAAGTCCAACTGGGCGCGCGCCATCGACACGCCGCCGTTTTACGGTTACGAATTGCGCCCCGGCGTCACCTTCACCTACCTCGGCTTGAAAGTCGACGAAAGCGCGCAAGTTCAAGCCGCGCAGGGGCCGGTGGAAAATTTATGGGCCGCGGGCGAAATCATGGCCGGCTCGCTGCTGGGCCAGGGTTACCTGGCCGGTTTCGGCATGACCATCGGCACGGTGTTCGGCCGACTCGCGGGGCAAGGAGCGGCGGCGCATGTTAAGTGACGCGATTGCCGAGGCGCGCCGTCAAGCGGAAATTTGCAATGCCTGCAGATATTGCGAGGGCTATTGCGCGGTGTTCCCGGCGATGTTTGCCAAGCGCGCATTCGCCGACGCCGACCTCGTGCAACTGGCGAACTTGTGCCACAACTGCCGCGGCTGTTTTTACGCCTGCCAATACACCGCGCCGCATGTGTTTGCGCTCAACTTGCCCGCGGCGCTGGCCGAGGCGCAGCATGAGAGTTGGAAAGAATTCGCCTGGCCGAAACCATTTGCGCAGTTGTTCGACCGCGCCGGCGTCGCCATAGCCGCACTGTTGGTCTGCGCTTTCGCGCTGTTGTTATGGGCCGCGGCCGCGCTGCGACCGGCCGGCGGCGCGGGGTTTTACGCGGTGTTGTCGCATGGATTTATGGTCGCGGTTTTTACCCCGGCGTTCGTGCTGCCGCTGCTCGCCATCGGCGTCTCGTTGAGACGCTATTGGCGTTTCGTTAGCGGCGACGGTGGCGACGCTGTACGGTTGAGCGACTTGCGGCAAGCGATTCAAGACGCCGCATCCATGCGCAACTTACGCGGCGGCCACGGCGACGGCTGCAACTTCGAAGACGCCGATAAGTTTTCCCACGCGCGACGCGTGCTGCACCAATTCACCGTCGCCGGATTCATGCTCTGCTTCGGCGCGACTTGCGCCGGCACCGTGATGCACTACGCGCTCGACCTGCCCGCGCCGTACGGTTTGTTCTCCGCGCCGAAATTATTGGGCGTGCCGGGCGGCATCTTGCTGTGCATCGGCAGCGCCGGCCTGGCGTGGCTGAAAACCCGCGCCGACCCGGCCTTGGGCGTCCGCGCCGCAAAAATCTGGCGCGGCGAAATGGCGTTCATCGTCCTCCTATTCAGCGCCGCCGCCACCGGCCTCGCGCTGTATGCCGCCACCGTCACCACCGCCATCGACACCGTCACCACCACCGTCGGCGCCGGCGCCATCGACACCGTCACCGCAGCCGCCGCCACCGTCACCGCCGCCGGCACCGTCACCACCGTTGGCGCCGGCGCGACCTCGACCGGCACCGTCGCGACTTCGACTGCCGCGGCCGCGGCCGTGACGTACCTCCTGCCCATCCACCTCGCCACGGTGCTGACCCTCTTCCTGCTCACCCCCTACTCCAAAATGGCGCACGGCTTCTACCGCATAACCGCGCTAATCAAAGACAAAGCGCGAACCCGATGCGCATGACCGGGCTGCGATGGCGCGCAGGTGCAACGCTTGCCGGTTACCGAAACACTGAGTTTGGGTTTTCATGTATGTGCGTTTGCGCGGACGGTTGTTCAGGCAATAAATTCACCCCGCGCCGAAACCCTCCCGGGGTTTGGCGAAGACGCGCTTTAACATTGGGATGAAGTGCGTCAACGGTTTGGATGGGTAGTCGGGGTCGAAGCAGTTTTGGTCGTAGTTTTCGCAGAAGTCGACGCAGGCTTGGTACCATGGATGGTCGCGGTGACGGTCGCGGGCGTGACGGTCGCCGCCGAAGTGGTGGGCGTAGTAGACCATTTGAAACAGGCCGTGGTGGGCGACAATCCAGTGCGTACGCTCGGACACGAACGGGCGCAAAATGGCCGCCGCCAATTCGCCGTGCGACAGCGGCGCGAGGGTGTCGCCCAAGTCATGCAGCAACGCCGCCACCACCATCTCTTCGGATTCGCCGGCCGCTTCGGCGCGAGTCGCCGACTGCAATGAATGTTCGAGGCGCGAGACGCGGTAGCCGGAAAACGAATCGTCGAGTTGCTTTAACGCCGCGACCAACCGGCCCGGCAAACCGCGGATATACGCTTCCTCATGACGGTGCAAAAACGCGTATTCCTCGGCCGTGCCGTCGGCCATGCGGGTGAAGTTGACGGTTTGCTTGGGTTCGGTTTGCGCGTTCATGGTGTCACGGTTTTATGGTTGCAGAATCGACAATACATTTTCCGGCGGCCGGCCGATCGCGGCGCGTTTGCCGTGGATGACGATGGGGCGTTGCAGCAGTTTCGGGTGGGCTGCCACGATGTCGATGAGCGCGGATTCCGACAAGGTTTTGATTTTGCCGCCGAGGCCGAGCGCGCGGTAAACATCTTCGCCGCTGCGTATCAGGTCGCGAATCGAGCAGTTGAGTTTCACGGTGATGGCGCGCAGCGCGGCCGCGTCCGGCGGCGTATCCAAGTAGCGCACGACTTGCGGTTCGACGCCGCGTTCCCGCAGCAGCGCCAGCGTGGCGCGGGATTTCGAGCAGCGGGGATTGTGGTAGATGACGGTCATCGGTTGGCTTCGGCGGCGCGAGATATCGGCCGCGATTATAGCCGCGGCCGGGGGGTTGGCAACCGGCCGGCCGCGCTAATCGCCATAGTCGCCACGGCCACCGCGACCGCGCTAATCGCCACGGTCGCCACGGCCACCGCAGCCGCGCTTGCCGCCGCGCGATTGGTTTGCGCGCTCGCGCCGCGCTTCCGTCGGGCTCATCAGCAGCGGGCGGTAAATCTCCACTCGGTCGCGGTCTTCGAGAATCCAGTCCAGCGGCCGCGCGACGCCGAACACGCCGACCGCCGCGGCGGCCAAGTCGATATGCGGAAACTGTTGCAGCATGTTCGATGCGCGAATCGCCATCTCGATGGTAACCGGCGCATCGAATTCCAAACACTCGACCACCTGCCGCTCAGGCAACGCGTACACCACCTCGGCGCGAATTTTGTTGTCGCCATCGCCCGCGCCGCCACCGTACACTTCCGCCGCGCGCGCCACGAACGAATCCACCAACGAGTCGGCGATGCGCTTGAACACCGGCCCGATGAGCCGGGCGGCCGCGGCGGCCGCGAAATCAAATCTCAAGTCCAGCGAGATGCGGCAGGCGTCGGTACGCAATTCTTTGAACGCCCAAGCGCCGGACAACGCGCTGAACGGGCCGTCGACCAACGCCAAGTCGATGCGCTCAAACGGCGTCAACCGGTTGCGCGTGGTGAACGACCGGCGCACGCCGCGGTACGCGATGTGCACCCGCGCCACCATCTCATGGTCGGCGCGCGACAGCACCGTGGATGCATCGCACCACGGCAGAAACTTCGAGTACGACTCGATGTCGTTGACCAGCGAATACATGTCCTCGGCGCGGTGCGCGACCAGCGCCGAGCGCGCGATGGTGTACATAAAACGACTCCGCGAACCGACAACAAGTTGGCGTTGCATTATACTGCAGGCGTTATGGCGACCAACAGCAAAACCGGCGACACCGCAAAACCCGGCAACACCGCAAAATCCGGCGCCGCCAAGCCCGCGAAGCCGGCCAAACCGGCGACCATCGCGCTCAACCGCAAGGCGCGGTTTGATTATGTCATCGAGCAGGAATTCGAGGCCGGCGTGGCGCTGCAGGGCTGGGAGGTGAAGAGTTTGCGCGACGGCCGCGCGCAACTGAAAGAGAGTTATGTCATCATCATGCGCGGCGAGTTGTTTCTCATCGGCGCGCACTTTTCGCCGCTGCGCTCGGCCTCCAGCCACATCGACGCCGACCCCACCCGGCGGCGCAAGTTGTTGCTGCATAAGAAGGAAATCGGCAAACTCATCGGCGCGCGCGAGCAAGCCGGTTATACCATCGTGCCGCTGAGTTTGTATTGGAAGCGCGGCCGGGTCAAAGCCAAAATCGCGCTGGCGCGCGGCAAAAAACAATACGACAAACGCCACGCGATTAAGCAGCGCGAATGGCAGCGCGACCGTGAACGGTTGTTTAAGTTGCGACGGTGATGCGCGTTTTTTGTTTTTTTATAGTTTCCCCGATGCGCGGCCGCGGCGACGGTTTATGCGAAGCGCGCGACGGTGTGCGACCGCGGCACATGCGACAGTGAGCGCGCCGATGTTGCCGGCGCGCATGCGATGAACGATTTCTAACCGAGGTTCAATTCCAATGAACGACGCAACCAAACTGGCAAAGAACATGTTATCGCACTGGCGCGGCGACGACGGCATCGTGGTCGCGCTGGATTCGCTCGCGCTCATCGAAGTGTCCGGCGAGGATGCGCAAGAATTTCTGCAAGGGCAATTCAGCAACGACATCGATGCGGTCGCCGCCATCGATGATGCGGGCAACGCGCCGGCCGCCGGCTGCCAACTCAACGCTTACTGCAACCCGAAAGGCCGGGCGCTGGCGGTGATTCGCGTGATGCGGTACTGGAACGGTTGGTTGTTGTTGGCGCCCGCGGCGCTTGCCGAGTCTCTCATTAAACGCTTGCGCATGTTCGTGCTGCGCGCCAAGGTCAGCATCGAGCAGCGGCCGTGGGTGTTGTGGAGTTTCATCGACGCGCCGGTGTTAACGCGCGTCGCCGAAGATAACGAAAGCGTCGCCTGCGTGGCCGTCGACGGTGTCGTTCCCCGCCGACTCATCTTCGGCGAGTTTCCGCCCATGGGCGCGTTCGCGCGCATCGACGCCTTGCCCTTGCAGTTAACCGACGCCCCGTGGCGACTGGCCGACATCCTGTCCGGGGTCGCGCAAATCTACCCGCAAACCGCCGAACAATTCATCCCGCAATTCCTCAACCTCGACCGCGCCGGCGGTTTGAGTTTCAGCAAGGGCTGCTATCCGGGCCAGGAAATCGTCGCCCGGTTGCGCTACCGCGGGCGGGTCAAACAGCGCATGGTGGCGGCGCGCGCCCGCGGCATCGATGCCCTCGCGCCCGGCGACCCGCTATACGCCGGCGACTCGGACAACAAAATCGGCACCGTCGTCGACGCGCTCCGCATCGGCGATGCCGGCGGCCGCGGCCGCGGCGGCGAATACCTTTTCAGCGCCACCGCGCCGTCGCCCCTCGGCGACCAACCCCTCCGTATCGGCCCCCCGCCCGGCCACCCCGCCACCCGCATCGCGTTGCCAACCGATGCGGACGCGGAAGAGGAATAATCACGCGCGGCCCCGGTGTTTGCGTTGCGCGCCCGCGCCGGCCGCGGTCAGTCGCCGGCTTAGTCGGATGAGTCCCCGGCGTTTTCCCCGCGCAGGATTTTTCGGGCGCGGTCGGGGTAGTCGGTGGTGATGGCGTCCACGCCCCATGCGGCGAGGCGGGCGATGTCGGCGGCGGCGTTTGCGGTCCACGCGCACACCTCCAAGTCCATGCCGCGCGCGCGTTGCAGCAGCGCTTCGGTCAAGCCGCGGTGGTCGCACGAGAACACTTCGGCGGCGCCGGCATGCGCGCGCGCCGCGTCCAACTCGGCCGCGCCGAACGGTCGCGGGCAGGTGAGGCCGATTTTGCACGCCACATCGCGCGCCCGCGTCGCCGGCCTCACATGCGCCATCAACGCCCAGTCGAAACTCTGCAGAAACAGCGGCCCCGACGGCCGCAAGCGCGCCAGTTCATCAGCCACGCGCGTCGCGTAATGCTCGGCCGGCGGAGTCAATTCCGGTTCGCGCGGGTCGCTTTTCAGTTCCAAGTTGAGCGTGACATCGCGGCCGCGCTGCGCCATTAAATCGACCAACTCTTCCAGCAGCGGAATGCGCGCGCCGTCGACCGCGGTTTGCTTGGCGAAACGCAGGGCGGTGGCGCCGCCGGGCCGCGCGCGCCCGACATCGTATTCGCGCAACTGCGCCAACTGCAAGGCGCGGATGGGAATGCGCTCGGCCGGCCGCCGCCCGCGCGCATCGCGCGTGGTGTCGGGGTTCAAGCGCAGGTCGTGGTGGACGACCACGGCGTCATCGGCGGTGATGCACAAATCCACCTCAACGCCGTCGGCGCCGCAGTCCAGCGCGAATTCCACCGCCGCCAAAGTATTCTCCGGCCGCCGCCCGCGCGCCCCGCGATGACCGTGAACCGCCGCACACTGTTTGTCGGTAGGCATAAAATTCCGCGCTTGAATGACGGCGGAAATGTAACACAAATCCCCGCCACCGAAAGCCGGGATACATGTCAAAGGTTGCGGTCACCGCGCAACCGCCCACTGCCACTCCGGCGACAGCCGGAGTCCAGCGTATTCCCGGCGGAATTAGAACCGCAAGCGGCCTTCGAGAGTGAGAGCGTTGTCGGTGGTGGCGGCGGTGTGGCGGGCGGATAAATCGAGGTCGATGCGCGGGCCGGTGGACCAGCGTACGCCGAGGCGGTAGTCGCGGCTCGCATCGCCTACGCGCAATGCGCTATACGGCGTCAGCATGCCGTCGCCGAATGCGCCGGCGGAGTCGGCGAATCCGAAGGCGCGGATGAATCCGGCCGCCGGCAGGCCATAACCGACTTCGGCGTTCAAGCGCGCGATTGGTTCAGCGGAGTCAGCCGCGGTCGCCGAGTTGCGGTTCCATAATCCGCGCGAACCGTCGCCGACAACCGAACCGTCGCCACCATAACCGTCGCCGCCATAACCGCCGGCCGCGAGCGAATTCCCGCCGGCAGAACCACCGCCAAAATCCCCGCCATAACTCGGCGCGACGGTGACCGCCAGGCCCTGGCCATCGGCACCCGACACAACGCGCATCAAGCCGCCGATTCCCCATGCCCGGTGGTCGCCGGTGTGGCCGAGCAACGCGCGGGCGTTGCCTTCCAAAGTTAAGCCGACCGCCGGCGCATAAAACTTCAGTGCGCCGCCCAACTCCAAACCGGCGCCGGTGCGGCCGTCGCCGCCGTCGTGGCGCAAGCCAAAATCAAACGCCGGCGTGAGTCGACCATCGGAGAATCGTTGCGGATAGTTCCATGCCAAGGCGACGCGCAAACGATTGGCGTCGACATCCAAGTCGTCATCGATGCCGGCGGTTGCGTTGTCGCCGTCGCCTTCGACTTCCGACTCGGCGATGAAAGCATCGGCGCGCAAACTTAACTCCCGGCCGTTTTGTTGCAACAACCGTCGAGAACCGCCGGCCGCTACGCCGGTCATGCTGACATCGTTGCGCGACGCTTCATCACCGTCCGGTTTCACTTCCACTTCGCCGCTGCCGTAAGTCAAACTCGCCCATGCGCTGCCGCCGTTTGCCAACTTCCAATTCAAAAACGGACTCACCGAAGTCATGTCGAGTTCGTAGTCACCTTTGTCAGTCGTGCCGTCGCTGATGCGCGTGTAGTCGCTTTCCGCATCGTTGTATGAGACCATCAGTCCGGCGTGCAGGTGAGCGCGCACTCGACCATCAACGCCGAAGTGCAAACCCAACACCGAACCATCCCAATCGTCATCGCCATCTTCGCCACTGAAGTCACGGTAGTCACTGCCGCCCCAGAACGCGATGTCGCCAACGCCGGCGTCGCCATGCGATGCGCCGGCCGATAACGGCAACACAAATTCCAAACCGCGCAATAATTCTTTCGCGTCCAAATCACCGGCGCCGCCGGCATCACCGTCGCCGGCAAGCGATTGCAAATGAGCGGCGGCGGCGCCGGCGAAGCCCGGAAAACCGCGTTCTCTGAAACTCGCCGAGTCGCCAACGCCGCCACCATTGATTGTTCCAACCCGCCCCGCAATCGCCTGCATCTGCTGACCGACCACCGCGCGCGTAACTTCCGGCAACAATAAATCATGCGTTGCTTGTGTAGTCGGTCGCGCAACGATATTCACCGTCAACGGCACATCCGTCAAACCCATGTATTCGCCGCTGTTTGGATTCACGGCCACCGCATGCGTCAAAGTGACATCATCGTCACCGACCATTGCATCTTCGGCGGCGGTTACCGTAACTGTTTGCGGCGTGTTCCAAGTAGCGGCACGGAAAGTCAGAGTCGCCGGCGCCAAAGTTACCGTCGTGCTACCGCCACTCACTGTAACAGTAACAGTGACGGTCGCCGTGTCATCCACCGGCTGCGTCGCCAACCGCACCGTGTAATCCGCCATCCCCTTCTCCGGCACCGACAAGACAGCCGGCGGCGAAGGCGCAATCACCAACCCCGCCTCATCATTGTCGGTAATACTCCCGCTCGCCGCATTCCCAAATCCGGTGCCGCTGTCGGCGGTGGGGTCGGCGACCGAGATTTGCACGGTAAACGCCTCGGCGTCTTCGTCCAAGTCGTCGTCGGTCGGCGTCACGGTGAAGGTGGTCGCCGTGGGAAACATGATGCGCCCGGTCACGGCGGCGAAGTCGGCGGCGGCGGTGTCGCCGTGGGTCACCGTCCAGGTGACGGCGGTGGGCGAGGTGAAGGCGGTGCCGGTCAGGTTGACGGTGTAGGTGGCGGCCGCGCCTTCGGCGACGGTGGCCGGGCCGGTGACGGTCAGCGTGCGCACGAACGGGTCGCTGGCGCGGATGGTGACGGTGAGGTCGGGGCCGTAGGTGAAGGTCGCGGGGGTGGTGCTGACAGCGTTGGGGCCGGCGCCGAATGAGAAGATGATGGTTTCGGCGTCCTCGCGGTCGTCGTCATCAATGATGGTGAAAGTTTCCACATCGGTTGTGGTCGGCGCCGTTATGCGGATGCCAACATCTCTCCCGTTGAAGATAGACGGTTGATAGTCCCCGCTGGCGAAAAAATCTCCACCTTGGCTGGCCTGGTGATAGACGGCCGTTGCGCCGGTTTGCGCACTGCCGAATGCCCCGATGATGGTGCCGGCGGTGAGGCCGTTGGCGGTGACGGTGACGGTGAGGGTGTCGCCTTCGTCCACTTGCAGGCCGGCGGTGGCGGGGTCGCGGTCGCCGCCGGAGCCGGTGGCGGAGAAGGTGATGGTGCCGGCGGTTTGCGCCTCAGCCGGCGGCGCCGCAATCAGAAAAATCGCGGCGAGGGCGAGGACGCTAACTAATCCCCGAAGCCCCGGAATTGCGGGGGGGGGGGGGGCGATATGGGTGCGGGTGCGGGTTTTCATGGCGTGGGCGTGGGGTTTTGCGACGATGCGGCCGCGGGTTTTCAGGGATTTCATGGGATAACCTCCGATTGCGAGTTCCAGATGATGCGCGGAATATACCACAAATCGAGGGGAGTCAAGGGGGCGACGGAAAAAAGTTTCTGCGCCCGCTTAACAACCTGCGGACGTGGCGGGGGGAGGGCCGGGCGTGGCGGGGGTGGGGCCGGGCGTGGCGGTTGGTGGGACCGGGCGTTGCGGCGCGTAGCGCCGTCATTCCCGCAGGCTTTTAAGCGGGAATCCAGAGTCTTTTGTTCGATTCCGCGCGAGGTCAATTAAAGACTCTGGATTCCGTATCGGTGAGGAATATAGTCGCTACGCTTCCTTATTCCTCTACCGCACGGAATGACGGCCCCAGGCATTTTCCGGCCATCGCCGGCCCCTCGCGCCGCGGAATTAAGTGCGGCAGTGACGGTCGGGGCGGCGAAAATGCCGGGGGCCGTCATTCCCGCTGGACGCGGGAATCCAGATGCCACGGATGGCAAATTCACCGACTCGACAATGCCGCATTTAAATCGCCAACCGCGCCCGCTTAACAGACTGCGGGCGTGGCGGGTGAGGGGACTGCGGCGTGGCGGTGGAGGGGGCTGCGGGCGAAATCACCGGCGCCCCAACCGCCACTCCGGCAACAGCCGGAGTCCAGAGTCTTTAACTGCCGACGCAAAGCGTCATCATGCTCACGGTCTCCCCCGCCGTCACGCCCGCAGTCCGTTAAGCGGGCGTCCAGAGTCTTTAATTGAGTCGCGAGGAAGTGACAAAAGATAAAGACTCTGGACTCCGGGTCGTAGCCCGGAGTGGCGATTGAGCGTCTCCGCGGTTTATGAAATCCCCGCCGCCTTGTCCGTTTGCCATCCGTGGCGACTGGACCGGCCCAATATAAAGACTCTGGATTCCGTATCGGTGAGGAATATAGTCGCTACGCTTCCTTATTCCTCTACCGCACGGAATGACGGCCCCGGGCATTTTCCGGCCCTCGCCGGTGCTGTGCGCCGGTAGTTAAAGACTCTGGACTCCGGCTGTTGCCGGAGTGGCAATGTGGGCGCGGGGGTTGTGGCGGGAACGGCGCGTGGCGGGGACGAAAATTCCCCGCGCATCTGGAATTTCCGTGCGCCGCCCCCATCTGTTGCAAACGCCCATTTTTGCGCGGTTTGCGCGCGTCCACATTGACATCGCATCGAAGTTTCAGCGTCTATCTGTCCGACGGCACGCGCTGCCGCGGCGCGTTTTTTCCCGGCGACACCCGGCTGGTCGGCGTGTATGTGCACGGCTTCCGCTCCTCGGTGGACCACGCCAAAGCGCGGTTTTTCCTCAACCACGCGGTGCGGCGCGGCTATAGTTGGAGCCACTTCGACCTGCCGTGCCACGGCCGCAGCGAGGGGCGATTCCGCGCGTTTCGCATCTCCACCGCGCTGGAGGCGCTGCTGGATGTGATGCACCGCTTCCGCGGCGCCAAGTTGCTGTTGGTCGGCTCCAGCATGGGCGCGTGGCTGTCGATGTTGGCGGCGCAGCGCCAGGCCGCCAAGTCCAGCATCGCGGCCGCGGTGTTGGTGGCGCCGGCGTTTGACTTCTTGCCGCAGTATTTCCAGAACATGCTGCGCGGCCCGCCGGCCGACGCATTGCGCGAGTGGAAGCGCGCCGGGGCGCGCCAATTCACCGACCCGTACGACAACAACCGCGCGTACGAGATGGAGTTCGAGGCGCTGGAGGACGCGCGCCGGCACAGCGTGCTGGAGCGCCCGGCCGCCTATCCGTTCCCGATTCGCATGTTCCACGGCGACCAGGACGAAATCGTGCCGATTGGCGTGTGCGAGCAATTCCTCGCGGCCTCGCCGAATTCCGACATCAAATTGCACACCGTGGCCGGCGGCGACCACACCTTGAGCGCGCAGTTGCCGCTGTTCGCCGCGGAAGTCGACCGCCAGTTTGCGGCCTTCGAAGCGGCGCAGCGCCAGGCCGGCTGAGCCGCGCCGGCGGCGGAATGCCACTGCGCCGCGGCATGCGGACACGCGCAATGCGAATTTTCTTTCTGGCGTTTTTGCTGGTGCCGCTGGCCGAGATTTATCTCCTGATTTCGGTCGGCGGGGCCATCGGCGCGGGCTGGACCATCGCCTTGGTGGTGTTCACGGCGCTGGCCGGGGCGGCGCTGGTGCGCGCGCAGGGCTTCGCCACGCTGGCGCGGGCGCGCGCGCAACTGGCGCGCGGCCAGCCGCCGGCGCTGGAAATGCTGGAGGGCCTGCTGCTGTTCGCGGCCGGCGCGCTGCTGCTGACCCCGGGGTTTTTCACCGACGCGGTGGGCTTCGCGCTGCTACTGCCGCCGTTGCGTCGGGGACTCATCGGGCGGGTGTTGGGCGGCGGCCGCGTATTCGGCGTGGGTTTTGGCGGCGGGCCCGGCGTGGGTTACGGTGACCACGGTGATTATGGCGACCTCGGCGGCACCGGCAACCGCGACCGTGACCCCGGCCGCAAACCGGGCCGCGTCATCGACGCCGACTACGAGAAACTCGACTGAATCGCGACGGCGCCGGTCGCCGAACGCCACAAATTTCCCCCGCAAGCCCACCGTCGCCGAGCCAAATTCCGGGCAAAATTCCCGATTCCGCGACGGTTTTGGCGATTTCCAGCAGATTTTCCGCAAATCGGCGCAGAAATTTCCGCCAAACGCTTGAATTTTTTACGTCCCGCCCTATATTGGCACTCCCCCGCGACGAGTGCTAATTCCGGCGCGCCAGATTGGCCCGCCCACCGGCCGGCGCGCGGGATTTGACCTTCAACCGCAACGAGGAAAGTGAGATGAAAATCCGTCCGCTTCATGACCGAGTCGTCGTCAGGCGAGTCGAAGACGAGCGCACCAGCCCGGGGGGCATCGTCATCCCCGACACCGCGACCGAGAAACCCATGCAAGGCGAAGTCCTGGCCGTGGGCAACGGCAAAATTCTCGACAACGGCGAGCAGCGCGGCCTTGATGTCAAGGTCGGCGACAAGGTGCTGTTCGGGAAATACTCCGGCACCGAAGTCAAAGTCGAAGGCGAGGAAGTGCTGGTGATGCGCGAAGACGACATCATGGGCGTCATCGAAGGCTGAACCGCCAATCCAACCGTAAACCACCCTTTTCACCAGGAGCAAACCAATGGCTGCTAAAGAAGTCGCATTCGGCGAAAGCGCGCGCGCGCGCATGCTGCGGGGCATCAACACCCTGTCGGACGCCGTGAAAATCACCTTAGGCCCCAAAGGCCGAAATGTGGTGCTGGACAAATCGTTCGGCGCCCCGACCGTCACCAAAGACGGGGTTTCGGTGGCCAAGGAAATCGAACTGAAAGACAAACTCGAGAACATGGGCGCGCAGATGGTCAAGGAAGTCGCTTCCAAGACCTCCGACGACGCGGGCGACGGCACCACCACCGCCACCGTGCTCTCGCAAGCGATGGTCCACGAGGGCTTGAAGGCGGTCGCCGCCGGCATGAACCCGATGGACTTGAAGCGCGGCATCGACAAGGCCGTGGAGGCCGCGGTCGCCGACTTGAAGAAACTGTCGCGACCGTGCGCCGACCACAAGGAAATCGCGCAAGTTGGCACGGTGTCGGCCAACGCCGACGCCAATGTCGGCGACATCATCGCCAAGTCGATGGAAAAAGTCGGCAAGGAAGGCGTCATCACGGTCGAGGAAGGCAACACCCTGGAAAACGAGTTGGAAGTGGTCGAGGGCATGCAGTTCGACCGCGGCTACCTGTCGCCGTATTTCATCAACGACCAGGACAGCATGGCGGTCAACTTGGAGAATCCTTTCGTGCTGATTTACGACAAGAAAATCTCCAGCATCCGCGACCTGCTGCCGACCCTGGAAGCGGTGGCCAAATCCAGCCGCCCGCTGATGGTCATCGCCGAGGATGTCGACGGTGAAGCGTTGGCCACCTTGGTGGTCAACAACATCCGCGGCATCGTGAAAGTATGCGCGGTCAAAGCGCCGGGCTTCGGCGACCGCCGCAAAGCCATGCTCGAGGACATCGCCATCCTGACCGGCGGGCGGGTCATCAGCGAGGAAGTCGGCATGAGCCTCGAGAACGCGGCGCTGGATGACTTGGGCGAAGCCAAACGCATTCAGGTGTCGAAGGAAAACTCCACCATCATCGACGGCGCCGGCAGCAGCCGCGACATCGAGGCGCGCGTGAATCAAATTCGCGCGCAAATCGAGGAAGCGACCTCCGACTACGACCGCGAGAAAATGCAAGAGCGCGTGGCAAAGTTGGCTGGCGGCGTCGCGGTCATCAAAGTCGGCGCGGCCACCGAAGTCGAGATGAAAGAGAAGAAGGCGCGCGTCGAGGATGCGCTGCACGCCACCCGCGCCGCGGTCGAAGAGGGCGTGGTGCCCGGCGGCGGCACCGCGTTGGTGCGTTGCACCAAGAGCGTGAGCAAGGTGTCCGGCGCCAATCCCGACCAGGACATGGGCGTCAAAATCACCCTGCGCGCGCTGCAGGAGCCGCTGCGTCAAATCGTCGCCAACGCCGGCGAAGATTCCTCGGTCATCCTCAACCATGTGGCGGAGAACAAAGGCAACTACGGCTACAACGCCGCCACCGGCAAATACGGCGACATGATTGAGATGGGCATTCTCGACCCGACCAAGGTCACCCGCGCGGCGCTGCAAAACGCCGCCTCCATCGCCGGCCTGCTGATTACCACCGAGGCCATGGTGGCGGAAATCCCGGAAGACAAACCGGCCGCGCCAATGCCCGACATGGGCGGCGGCATGGGCGGCATGGGCGGCATGATGTAACCCCGCCTACGCCCACGCTTCACCAAAGCCCCGCCCCGCGCGGGGCTTTTTTGTGACTGCTTGCCGCGGCGGCGATTCATCCCCGCCGGGATGTGCTACACTCGGTCGCGTCGGTGGCCATGGTGGCGTCGGCAATCAACCCGCTTAACTCATGGAGGAAACCCATGGACGAAATCGCAATCCTCGGCGTGCAAAAACGCATCGACTTTTTAGGACGCTGGGCGCTGGCGCTGTTTACCGTCGCCGTCGTGCTCATCAGTTGGCTGGCCATGCGCTACGAGGCCGGGCAATTTGGTATAGTGTTCGAACTCGGCGCAGCATGTTTTGTGGTCACCGTTATCGCCATCGGTATCCTGACCGTTGCCGCGTATCTGCTCATCAAACGACTGGAGGAACACAAAAATGTCTGAAGAAACTTTCGGCCTGGCGGTCCTGATATTCGGCGCCGCATCCATCTGCGGTATCGGCCTTCTGGTGGCGTGCTTGCCGCTGCTCGACCGCCTGATTGCGCGGTGGAAAAGGAAACACGCCTGACCGGCGGTGCGACTCGCGCCATGGCGCGGCCGCGGAAAATGAACCGCCGGCCGCGCCGGCCGCGTACGGTTCGGGCGGCGGTATTATTCAGCGCGTTGGCGGCCGCGCCGGTGCCGGCGGCGGCGCAGTGTGAGGCGTTCTGGCAGCCGCGCTTGCTGGCGCAGGCGGAATCGGCGCAGGTGGAGTTGCGCGACAACCGCCGCGCCGCGGCCACCATTCCGACGCGGTGGTTCATCGCAGTCAGTCATATCAACAAACGCATCAACGCCGCTTCCGGGGTCGATGCGCAATTTCTTTTGTGCAGTTCGACCGAGCCGAATGCGTTCGCCTGGCGCAGCGACGGCGCGCCTGTTGTCGCGCTGACTTTGGGCATGTACCGCCTGCTCGGCGACGACTGGCATGCGTACGCCGCGATTCTCGGTCATGAGAACGCGCACTTGGCGCGGCGGCACGGCAACAAGCGGCAACAGCGCGAGGCCGTGAGCGCGCTGGGGCAGTTGCTCGGCGGCGCGCTGCTGGCGAACGCCGGCGGCGCTTTGGTCGCGGAGAGTCTAAGCATCGGCGGGCGCGCCATCACCTCGAGTTACAGCCGCGAAGAGGAGCACGAGGCCGACCTCGACGGCATGCATTACGCGCAGGCGGCCGGCTTCGACCCGCGCGGCGCGCTGAGTTTCCACGCCAAAGTCAAAAGCGCCGGGCATTTCCTCGGCAGCCACCCGTCGTCGGCCGACCGCATGCGGCGGCTGAGAGCGGAGTTGAAGCGGAAGGGGTGGTGACGGTGGTGACACCCGCGTCGCTTATGCCAAATCTTTGCGGTGCAGGCGCGTGACCAAACTGGAAGTGTCGAATCGTCCGCCGCCGTTTGCCTGCACTTGCGCGTAGTATTCGTCGACGATTTGGCTGACCGGCAGTTCCGAGTGGTTGCGCGCGGCTTCCTCGAAGCACAACTTCAAGTCCTTGCGCATCCAGTCAACCGCGAAGCCGAAGTCGAATTGGTTGTCGAGCATGGTGGCGGCGCGGTTTTCCATCTGCCACGACTGCGCCGCGCCGCCGGCGATGACCTCGAACACCTGGCGCGCGTCGAGGCCGGCGTTGACCGCAAACGCGACCCCCTCGGACAAGCCCTGCACCAGCCCGGCGATGCAGATTTGATTCACCATCTTGGTTAACTGCCCGGCCCCGACGCCGCCCATGCGCTCGACTTTGCGCGCGTAGCCCTCCATGAGCGGGCGCGCGCGCGCGAACACTTCGGCGTCGCCGCCGGCCATCACGGTGAGGATGCCGTTCTCGGCCCCCGCCTGGCCGCCGGACACCGGCGCGTCGAGAAACGCGAACCCGCCATCGGCCGCGGCCGTCGCCAACTCGCGCGCGACTTGCGCCGAGGCGGTGGTGTGGTCGACAAAAACAGCGCCTTGTTTCATGCCGGCGAACGCGCCGTCCGCGCCGGTGGTGACGCTGCGCAAGTCGTCGTCGTTGCCGACGCAGGCGAATACGAAGTCCGCGCCGGCCGCGACTTCGGCCGGCGTGGCCGCCGCTGCGCCGCCGTGCTGTTCGACCCACCGCTGCGCTTTGGCGACGGTGCGGTTGTAGACGCGCGCGCGGTGGCCGGCGGCGGCTAAATGCCCGGCCATGGGGTAGCCCATGACGCCGAGGCCGATGAATGCGATGGCGTGTTCGGTCATGTCGATGTCCGTTGTTGGGTTGCGGTTGGGTGTTGGCGGTTGCGGGTTGAGCGGATTTTACACCGTGCCGCTTTCCGTTATTCGTAGCGGCGGGCGTCTTCGATGACGGTGCCGTCTTTCGGCAATTCGCCCGGCGCCAGGAATTCCACTTCGGCGCGCAGTTTGCATACCTCGCGGATGGTGGCGGCGATGGCGGCCGGCAGCGACGGGTCGATGTTTTCCGCGCCGCCGGCCCCGGCGACGGTCTCGCAGCGCAAAATCATGCGGTCGCGCTCGCCGTGCCAGTCGATAACCAGCCGCGCGCGGGCGATGGCCGGGTGGCGTTGCAATACCTGCTCGATTTGCGATGGATGCACGAACATGCCGCGCACTTTGGCGGTTTGGTCGGCGCGGCCGAGCCAGCCTTTGATGCGGCGGTTGGTGCGCCCGCACGCGCTTGGCCCCGGCATGAACGCCGACAAATCGCCGGTGGCGAAGCGCAGCAGCGGGTAGTCGGGGTTCAGCGTGGTGACCACGACTTCGCCGACTTCACCGTCCGCGACCGGCGCGCCGCCGCCGGGCCGCACGATTTCCAAATAAACGCCTTCGTCGACGATGAGGCCCGCGTCGGCGACGCTCTCGTACGCGACCAACCCCAAGTCGGCGGTGGCGTACGCCTGCAGCGCGGCGATTCCGCGCGCCGCGAAATCACCGCGGGTCGCGGGCGGCAGCGCCTCGCCGGACACCAACGCCTTGTTGATGCTGGACACATCGGCGGCGCGCTCGGCGGCCTTTTCCAGGATAATTTTCAGGAACGACGGTGTGCCGAGATAGCCGTCCGGGCGCAAGTCGGCGATGGTCTGCACCTGCAATTCGGTCTGGCCGGTGCCCGCGGGAATCACCGCGCAGCCGAGCGCGTGACAGCCGGAATCGCCCATCGCGCCGGCCGGCGTGAGGTGGTAGGAAAACGCGTTGTGCGCAACATCACCGGCGCGAAATCCGGCCGCAAACAGCGCGCGCGCGAAACGCCAGTAGTCGCGGCGCGCGGTGGCCGGTTCGTAAATCGGGCCCGGTGAGGCGAACAAGTATTTCAGTTGGGCGGCGTTGCGGTTTGCATCGCCGGCGCCGGCGCCGGCGTTCTCGCCGTTGTCGCCATTGTCGCCGGTTGCATCACCGTCGACGGTCGCCGCCAGGCCGCCGAATGGCGGGGAGGCGCGCTGCAATTCCGCCAGTTCGGATTTGCGCGTCACCGGCAACTGCGCGATGGCGTCCGCGGAGGTGATGTCGCGCGCATCGATGCCGGCCAAAATTTTCGCGTAGCCCGGCGCGTGCGTTTGCGCGTGACGCGCTTGCGCCGCGACCGCGGCAACCACCGCGGCCGCGCGCGCGGCCGGGTCGCGGGTTTCCAACTTGTCGTAGAACGCGGTCATCGAATCGTTAAGGCATCAAGAGCGCGGCGATGCGCGCGGCGCGGTTGAGAACAAGCGGCGCGCGCAACATCGAACTCACGCCAGCCACCGTTTGCGCCGGCGGTATTGTTTGACTTCGCGGAAACTGCGGCGGTTGTCGCCGCTGACGCCCAAGTAAAATTCCTTGACATCTTCATTCTCGGCAAGCGCCTTGGCGTCGCCGTCCATGACCACGCGGCCGTTTTCCAAAATGTAACCGTAGGTCGCGTAGCGCAACGCCATGGTGGTGTTTTGTTCGGCGAGTAAAAAGGTGACGCCTTCGCGGCGGTTCAATTGCGCCACGATGTCGAAGATTTCCTGCACCAACTGCGGCGCCAAACCCATCGACGGCTCGTCGAGCAGAATCACGCTCGGCTTCGCCATCAGCGCGCGCCCGACCGCCATCATCTGCTGCTCGCCGCCGGAGGTGTAGCCGGCCTGGCTGCGGCGGCGTTCTTTCAGGCGCGGGAAGTAGGCGTAAACGCGCTCCAAGTCGCGCGCGATGGCGGCGCGGCCGCGGCGGGTGTAAGCGCCGGTCAGGAGATTTTCCTCCACCGTCAGATGCTCGAAACAATGCCGCCCCTCCATCACTTGCACCACGCCGCGCCGCACCAGTTCGGCCGGGGTCAAGCGGTCGATGCGGCGGCCGCGGAACTCGATGGAGCCCTTGGTCACCTCGCCGCGCTCGGTGCCTAACAGGTTGGAAATCGACTTGATGGTGGTGGTCTTGCCCGCGCCGTTGGCGCCGACCAGCGCGACAATCCCGCCGGCCGGCACATCCAACGACACGCCCTTCAACACCAAAATCACATGGTCATAAATGACTTCGATGTTTTTGACGCTGAGGACGACAGTGGAATTACTCATCGCGCAGTTCACCTTCATCACTCGTGCGCGAAAATTTCGCCGCAAGCAAATTGGTGATACAGATGGCCGCTGCACAAAAAACACCAATCAATACAGCATGCGCGAGAAAAGCCCCCATCGACTGATGGAGTGATACCACCGAAATTATCCAGCAAAGCATGGATGTTCCAAATATAACTTGCGTCACTTCGATGCGTTTTCTGGAAACAACAAAGTGAACAAAGGCAACAGGAACGAGAAATGCCAGTGAACCAATTAACATGAACAATAACAGGAACCAGGCGATTTCCCAGAGAATAACGAGTGCAATTCCAGCGCCGAAAAGTGCCAAATAGCCGAACACTTTGAAAACCATTTTGCTCCGCTTATAGTCAAGCAACGCCAGTTGAACTTTCTTGCCCGCAAACAGCAAGGCCACTACCACAAGCCAGAAAGCAAATTGCCCAACCGACCACCCAAGCTGGTACCAAGAGCTACCGGCCGCCGGTGAAAAATTAAGCCCATCCTTGTTGCCAAACTGAATTAAGGCAACAACGGCAATGAGAAACAGTATGCGCCAAAACAACGCAACAGAGTTTTTCTGTTTCATGGGACTCGCTGATTGCTGTCCGCCGGCTAAATAAAAAGCGGCCGGCGAGTTAAGCGTTTCCGTAAACGAAATGCTTTCGAAAAACGCGCGCGGTGACAGCGCAAGTCACAGTCACCGTGACTGCGCGGCCACTGTACACGAGCCGCGCACTCAATGGTCGCGCGGTGTGATGTTGTTTTTCGCGGCGTAGACATGGCGGCGATCATATCAATCCCAAAGCGGGGTCACAAGGGCGGCATTTTTGCCAAAATATCCTTCGCCATTTGCGTCGGGATTTCCTCGCCCGGCTGTATGCCGCCCCGACGTACCGCCCGTTCAAAAACGCGCGTCATGTCCAGAATCAATTTTCGCGGCACGACTTCGTTATGCCGTTCCAGAATTTCATCGATCACACCTTCCGAGAAAGGCGCAAACTCTTCGCCCGCATCAGCCGGAGAAGCCCGATGCGCATCAAGGAATTCTTTGATGAAATTCTTGCCTTCATCATCTTCCAGTTCGCGCATCTCAAAGAGCGCACGCGTAAGCCGTTGGCGCAAGAAATCTGAAAGTTCCGCTTCGAGGCGCGCGGCATCGGTGCTGAACGCCATCACGATGGCACAATGATAGCCAGCGGTGCTGTCAATCAGTCCGCGCAACGCGCTAAAAAAAGAAAAGACCCATTTATACCCGATGTCGAGAATGCTCTCGACTTCGTCGAGAAACAAGTAAACCGCATCGAATTTTGCGGGGCAGTCGCCGATGGGCATCGTCATCGCGCCGAGCAATGCCGAAAATCGAGAAACCGCTGTGTGATCGCTCTGCTTTCCGCCAATGACCAATTCGACCAGTTTGTCGGCATCAGCGGAACCGCGGAAGACGAAATCTTCCACCAATTGCCGACAGTCATTGTCGACTAATTTATTAATTGCGCGTTTCTGGCGCGTTGCCTGGTCAGCGGTGTCGCCGGACTCTTCCCTTGTCTCGTACACCGCGCGCTCAACCGCTCGTTGTACATGGCTGACCAAATCCGGCAACATCGCACGATGCTCGGACACGATGGTCTTGGCGAGTTCGGAGAAACTCGCCTTGTCGTCAATGCGGACGCGACTCGCAAAAAAAGCGAATCCTCGGCCGCTTTTTTCGACCTGGTTCTTAAAGTATTGGAAAGCATGCGTTTTGCCGCCACCGTAAGAGCCGTGGATAATGACAAATTCTCGCTCGCCGATATCATCGGGGCGAACACTGTCAATAACGTCTTGGAGAAACTCTTTCGTGTCCTCCATTCCCGCCCATATTTTGGCGGACTCGGCGGTCGCCACATTGGTGAACGGGCTACGCTCAAACCCGAATTCTTGCGGATTGATTTTGGTCGATTCAGTCATCGGTCTCCTCATGCTGATGTAGGTTGTATGGGTAGCTGCCGCCCGCAATGCTGGCGATTGCCGCGGCAACTCTGCCGTTGCTTTTCGGTCCACGGAAACATGCCATAGTTTCGACATTGGTTTCAAGCCCGCCGCGGGAAAAGTTGGCCGAGCCAACAAACGCCACCCGCACCACATCGTCCAGGGCGGGGTACTTCACGGGATATGTGAATTGGTAGATTTTGGAGTGCAACATTGGGCGGTTGCCATGGATTCGCAATTCTACTCCCAGCCGAACCAACCGTTGCGCTTCCGCCGCGGAAATGCGATTGGGGGCGGTGGACGGTCGCGCGGTGGTGAGGTTGAACTGACATTCCCTCTTAAGAAGAATCTCGGCAAACCTCACAATACCACCCCATCGATTCTCGCCGATATACGGCACCACAATATCGACCACCGACGGTCGGTCGCTGATGCACTTGGTAAACGCGTTGAAAAACCGACGCGTATGCAAAATCTCCGGCAATGGCTCGGGGAACGTTTTATTTTTTTGATTCACCATTGGAGTGCGTGCGAAGCCAAAAATGGGTTTTTGAATAGTTGCGCCCCAGGGTGCAAACGAAAGTGGCGCGATGCGTCTTAAACACATCGGCGAATATGCCATGCACTGCATCGCCGTTCAAGTCAATTTTGCGCCGGTGCGCCAGAAAATGGATATACGGCACGGCCGTATCCAAAGCGGCTTGGTCGAATGTGGCAAGCCTGAGATACGGATAACCGCTTTCCATGTGTTTCGCAACAGCATCCACGAACGCTGTGTCATATTCGTTTCGGTTTTCATTGCCGTCGCGCGAAGCATGCGTCAGCCAATCCCACACCGGTGAACACTGTTCGCGGGGGATGCCGGCGGCCTTAAGAAAAAGAGAGTTTGTGCACTCAAAATGTGGGCCAATCCAAAACAGAGGTTGTGCATCCAGCGATGGCAACAAACGCGCGAAATGCTCCCCCGCTTCCGTCAGGTTGCCGGCGCCATTCGCGTGTTGCAAGATGCTCCCACACGCCCAGCCTTTGCGCTGACTGTGGTGATACCCGTAGGTGGTGGAACTCAACACCCGCACCGAAGCATCGATATTGGAGTCGGATGAATTTGATGTTCGTCGACTGCGTTCAGGAATTTTCCACTGAATGTATTTTTCCACGCGTTCGCGCACCGCCGGCGAGGGAATGCGGTCTTTTAACCACTCATTCCTTTTGGCTTCCATACTTTTGTATGCATCCTCGAACGGTTTGCGCTCGATGAATTTCGCGTTATTCGCCAAACTCAGTTTCAACAGCAATCCATACATGTCGAAATCCGCATCGAGCAGGACGTATTCCCAAAGCCACCGTCGGAAAGCAACGCCTTCCTCAACCGGCAAAGCGGCGGCAGAACGATAGGCGCGCCCCAAGGACGACAAAGCAATGTGTGAATTCGATTCCACGCGCTTCTTGGATTGCGCGCGCAAACGAGCACTGCCCGGAACGGCGCGATAAAGGAAACCAAACGCAATCGCGTGTTGTAAATACACTTCCGCACTGCGCTGCTTGTCTTTTTTGCCTCTACTCATGAATTTTTCAATCACTTCATGCGCATAACGGTATGGCTTGCCTGCGAATAAATCACCCTCATCATCGCCGGCGATGATGTCCGCGATGCGTTCCAATTTTGGGTAATTCGTGTATCCATTGTAGCGCGACAATGCGCGCCCTAACTCGCGGTAGCACGTGTGCGGATCGTAAGCCACGGGTCAGGTCGGCGTATCCCCGCCATGCAACGACAGCCGCGGGCGCATTTGCGCGATGAACGGTCGTTGGCTTGCGGAATCGGCGATGATCGCTTCGCCCGGTTTCAGCGAGCGAATCAAGTCGCCGGGAGTTGACAGTTTTTCGCCGCCACAACGGTAAACGGCTGGCTTGCGTGTGGGCATGCGGTCGATGGCGGCCTGCACGTCGGTTTCAAAACCGAGCGCATGGGTGAATGTGATGTCAACTTGGCTCATCAGTTTGTTGTCGACCGCGGACGGTTGTTGCGTGGCGAAAATCAACGATAGCCCGGAATCGCGGCCGCGTTTGACATAGTCCACCAGCGGCGCGTTTGCGGGCGTTTTGCCTTCGCGCGGCGCAATCACATGCGCTTCGTCCATTATGCACCATAAATGATGCGGGAGGTCGACCTTTGGCGCAGCGCCCTTGCCGCGTTCGGCGAGGCGGCGCGTTTGATGAAACTGCGTCATCCGCGCCGCGAGTTGGCGCACGACCGTGGCCGCGGTCAGTGCGCGCAACGACTCCGGCAAATCACGCAACAGCATGACCGACACCCGGCCCGGCACCAACAGTTCTTTGATGTCCACGCCCGGCGCGCCGATTAAGTCGGACTCGGCGAGTGACTCCAAACGCCAGCGCAACCCATCGACCGTAGTCGGGTGAGCCGACGGCAACGCGCCGGCATTGTGAAGCGTTTTCGCCAAGGCGCGCGGAACGCAATCTTTCGCCTTGCGCAACAACTCGATTAACGCCTGCCCCATCGGCGAATACCGTTCTTGCTCCAACAGTGCAAGCCAATCGGAATTGTCGAGTTGGTCGGGGTGAATTTGGTATTCCCGCGCGCCCGGAAGCGGCGACTTTTTGCCGGTCGGCGTCCAGCAACATACATTCGGCACCACGCTTGGTTTGAGATGCCATTGGGCGAGCATTTTCAGTTGGGCGGAGTCATGCTCGGCGGTCGGTTGCATCGCCGACGTCCAAAATTGATTCTGCACATCAAAAATCACCACCGCCGGCGACTTGTCATTGCCCGTGCATACTTGCCGGTCGCCGGCCAGGCATTCGGTAAAAACGCCCAAGTTAAAACTCTTGCCGGTGCCGCGCATGCCAAACACCCCGATGACGCTGGGGAAACTGGTGTTCATCCACACCGAGGCGTCAAAAATGCTCTTGCCTTTTGATGACTCGCAAACGCGGCCGACATAGCCGTGGCGGATGCCGCGGTCCCGCCCGATGGTCACCGCCCGCGCGCCTTGGTCAAAGTTGAGGTTGGTCGAGGTTGCGTCGGTGCTGAACCGCGCTTTGGTGAAAATTTTCTTGGTCGATTTCATCGCGCTAAATCGATTTTCTTGCCGTCGCGCCACTCGTGCCGGCCGCTGGACAACAGCAACAATACGCGGTCGGGTTGCAACTCCTGCAACACCTTGCGCGCATCGGCGGTCGCCACAACCACGCTAATGCCGTCTTTCGTGGCGGCTTTGCGGATTTTACGGCAAATCACCGCGCTCGTGTATTCATCGAGCGGCTCGCAGAATTCGTCAATCAAAAGCACATCCGGCTTTTTTGCCAACGCCAACGCCAGCGCGAGACGGTAAGATTGCCCCACGCTGAGCGTGAACGACGGGCGCACAAACAAATGCGCTTCGGCCAGCCCGGCTTGGGCCAGGATGCGCATTGAATCGTCAAGGTCGTAACGACTCAACAAATCAATCGGCGCTTTGTTGCGCGGCGGTTTTTGCAGTTGCGCGACGCGCTTCGCCTTAACCGCGTTGTCGGACTCAACGCGCATGCCGTCGGGCAACTTGGTGTTGCCCGTAAGCAGATGGCGCACTGCGCGCAAAAACGCCGATTTGCCGACGCCGCTCGAGCCGCTCACCAAGACGATTTTGCCCGGTTCGAATTTGACATCCAGCCGGTCCGCGATGACCGAATTAAATTCGGTGCTGACGATGCCGAAGGCTTCTTGGACGCGGCGACACCGCGCGGAATTTTGCGGCATGGCGGTCGCGGAAATTTTCATGCCGGCGATTTCGCCATGCGTTTCGCAACGGTGACCGGGCGCATGAGAATCCGGGCGACCGGAAGCGGATGCACCGAGACATTTTTGCAAATGTTCGCTCGCGGACGGCGTTAAGCCGAGCATGTAAGTGGGTTTTTTGCGCCGCAGTATGTCGTGCAACGAAACCCAGTCGCGGGCGTCGAGTTTGTCCGGGGATTGCTCCAGCAAACGGAGAATTTCGGCCACCGAAACGCCACGGGTTTGTTGAATCTCGGCGAGTTGTTCAGCGTGCATGCGATGCATGGACATAATGCCGCCGCCGCCTTTCGGGTAGCCGCGTCCGTTTTCTTTGCGCCGCAACAAATACTCCATGGCGGTGCGCGCGCGCTTCAGGTTGCCTTCGGTTTCGCCGACTTTGACAAAGCCGGTTTTTTCCACGAACGGCCAATAGCGCAACATCTCGGCGATGATTTCAATGAAACACGGCCGCAAGCCGCCGATGTGCCAGCGCTCTCGGGCATAGTTAACCGCCGCATCCGCGAGCATGGGCGACAGCCCCGCCCCGCGCAATTCGGGGTACACCACGCAGCGCGAAATACGCACGATGGCGTTGGTGTATTTTTTTGCGCTTTTCCAGTCCCACATTTTCCAACCAACACCATGATGAGTGGTGTCTTGATAAGGGTGGTCAAGAACGTTTCGTTTGCGCTCGGCGTTGACGAGCAAACTTGACGAGAGTTCGACAAACCCGACCACCTTCGGCAGGTTCCAAACATTCACTTTGGCAATCAGCGGCACACGTCGGCATGCGCCACCGTTGCCTCGGTAATGAAACCTTGTGAGCATGTGATAGGCATCCAGTTCGGCTTGCGTTATAATTTCTTTGAACGTTACCCGAATGCGCTTGCCGTTGAGGCAAAGATACCCCCACGACCGCCACCCCGGTTCGATTTGGACTTCACCCCGCTTGTTGGGCAATTTGACCCATGTCTTTTTGCCGTCAAAACGAATGCGGTCGCCTTTCGTCACCGGAATGAATCGACGACAATTCCGGGTCTTGCCACCGGCCAGCCGCAAGACGGTGTCTTCACCCTTTAAGGCGCGCGATTTAACCCGCACATAACGCGGCTTTGTCGTCGACTCCGCCACGACCTAAAGCCGCCCTGATGCGCGGCGCTCGATTTCGGTTTTACACACCGTCCGTCTCCGTAATTCCGCGAGCGGCCGCCGTTGCCGGCGACCGCCCACGGAACATACTCAGCAATCCCGCGGTGTGATGTTGTTTTCCGCGGCGTAGGCGGCGGAGTCTTCGGCGATGAGGGGGTCGACCACCGCGCGGTCGGCTTCGGTGAAGTCGGTAATCAGCGACCATGCTTTGGCGTTCGCGTCCCACTGTTGAATCGCGCCCAGGCCCGGGTTACCGTGGTTGGCGCAGGAGACGTTGATTTCCGGCCCGAAGTTCGGCACGCCGAGTTCGGTCATGCGCGCGCGCGTCATCTTCAGCGCTTCCATGCCGTCGCGCATCTGCCCCGAGGTGATGTCGGCGACACCGTGCATGCGTTGCGCGGTGCGCGCCGCTTCGGCGGCCAACAGCGCCGCGTACATGCCGCGGTTGTACAGCACCGTGCCGAGTTGGTTGCCGTCGCCGGAGGCTTTGCCGCGGTCGATGACATAGCGTTTGATGTCGCGGTAAATCGGATAGTCCTCGCCGACGCCATGGAACGACACCGCTTTGTAGCCGTGCGCGCCGGCGCCGACCGGCAGCACATCGTTCTCCGAGCCGGACCACCACACGCCGATGAACTTGTCCATGGGGAAGCGGATGTTCGCGGCCTCCTTAATCGCCACCTGGTTCATCACGCCCCAGCCCCACATAATCACATAGTCCGGCCGCTCGCGCCGCACTTGCAGCCACTGCGACTTCTGCTCCTGGCCCGGATGGTCAACCGGAATCTCGGTCAGCCGGTAACCGTGCTTGCCCGCCAACTCGCGCAGCGTGCGAATCGGCTCTTTGCCGTACGCCGAGTTGTGGTAGACCAGCGCGATGTTTTTGCCGCGCAAGTCGCCGCCTTCTTCGTCGTCGATGTGCTTGACGATAATCGACGCCGCGTCCCAGTAAGTGCCCGGATAGTTGAACACATGGCTGAACACGCGGCCGTTGGCGGCCGAGGTGCGGCCGTAGCCCATGGAGTGAATCGGAATGTCGTCGGCGGTGGCCTTGGGAATCAACTGGTAGGTGATGCCGGTGGACATCGGCTGATACACCAGCGCGCCTTCGCCTTTGGTCGACTCGTAGCACTCCACGCCCTTTTCGGTGTTGTAGGCGGTCTCGCATTCGATGACGCGCGCGCGCACGCCGCCGATGCCGCCGTCGCGCTCGTTCAGTAGCGTCATGTAATCGGCGTAACCGTCAAAATACGGAATGCCGTTGGCGGCGTACGCGCCGGTGCGGTAACTGAGCGACGGAAAGACCAAGTCCGCGGCGGCGGTACCGGCGCCGGCGGCCATGGCGACCGCGGCCAGCACGGTGGTGACAGGTTTAGTGAGTTTCATGTTGTCCTCCTCGATGTCGGATGGAATGCAGGTGGAAGTTCAGCGGCGCGCGGTTGATGCGTCGTGATGCATCGCCGCCGCGGCCGCCGTCATTTTAGTGCGGGAACGGCCACAGTCGCAGTTTCTCTTTTGCGATGCGCCATAACTGCGCCAGGCCGTGCGGTTCGGCGATGAGAAACAGGAGTATCAGCGCGCCGACCATCATCAAGATGAGGTGCGCCGCCAAATCAGTCGGCCAGCCCAAGCCGCCGACCAGGATATTCTTCATCAACACCGGCAGCAGGGTCAAGAACGCCGCGCCGATGAACGAGCCGAAGATGGAGCCCAAGCCGCCGATGATAATCATAAACAGCACCAGAAACGATTTGTCGATGCCGAACGCTTCGGTCGGCTCGGCGGCGCCGAGATAAACCGCGAAGAACAGCGCGCCGGCCACGCCGATATAAAACGAACTGACCGCGAACGCCGACAACTTCGCCGACAGCGGCGGCACGCCGATGATTTCCGCGGCGATGTCCATGTCGCGAATCGCCATCCATGAACGCCCGATGCGCCCGCGCGTCAGGTTGCGCGCAATCACCGCAAACAGCGCGACCAGCGTCAAGCAAAACAAATACGAGGCCCACGGCGGCGTGGCCGGCCCGGTGACCGGCACGCCGAACATCTCGCGCGCCGGGGCCGAGATTTGCCCGGACGCGGAGTAGTTGTAAAACCACGGCACTTTGTTGAACAGCCACACCAAAAAGAACTGCGCCGCGAGCGTCGCCACCGCCAAATAAAAACCCTTGATTTTTAAACTCGGCAAGCCGAACACCATGCCGACCGCGGCCGTCACCCCGCCGGACAAAATCACCACCGCGAACATGTTGAGTTCGGGGAACGCGGTCATGAGTTTGTAGCAGGCGTACGCGCCGACCGCCATGAAACCGCCGGTGCCGAGGCTCACCTGGCCACAGTAGCCGGTTAAGATATTCAAACCCAGCGCCGCCATCGACCACACCAAAAACGGCACCAGCACCGACTTCTCCCAGTAGTCGTTGATGATGAACGGCACCGCCAAAAACGCGAACGCCACCACCGCGCGCACCGTCCACCGGTCCACCGCCAGCGGAAAAGTCTGCTGGTCAGCGCGGTAGTTGGTATGAAAATTACCGGCTTCGCGGTAAAACATGGCGTTGGCGGGTGGTTACGGGTGCAACGGTTGCGGATGCGGTGGATGTGTCGGACGGTGTTTGCGGAGGATGCGGCGTGTGGGTCCGACAGACGCGGCGACGGTGGCGTTTGCGGCGGACGGCGATGGTTGCGGCAGATGTTTGCGATGGTTAAGTATAACCGCGTTCGCCCGCCGCGCAAACCCGGCCGCGCGCGCTGCGGGTGTCATTTCTGCCACTCCGGCGAAAGCCGGAGTCCAGAGCATTTCCGTCGATTCCTCGTCAGGTCAATTAAATCCTGCCCTCGCCCACGAGCGGGGGACTCTGGCTTCCTGATTGGTGAGAAATAGTGGCGCATTCGCTCCTTGTTTCTCTACCATCAGGAATTGCGAATTAAAGCCCCGCCGTCACCGCCGCACAAACCACCGTGCGCATGATGGAATCCGCGTGGCTATCGTGTAAAGTCGCGTTTATTCGCGCCGCTCGGCGACCGTTCATCCGCGCATCCGCGCGCGGTCGCCGTCTTGCCGGCGCTGCCAACGCCAGCCTTGCCAACACCAACGGGGAAACATCATGCTCTACGATTCCATCATCGAAGCCATCGGCAATACGCCGGTGGTGCGGTTGAACCGCGTGGCGCGTGGCGCGCGCGCCAATCTGTACGCCAAACTGGAGTTCACCAATCCCGGCGGGTCGATTAAGGACCGCATCGGCTACTGGATGATTGAGGACGCCGAGCGGCGCGGCGCGCTGCAGCCCGGCGGCACGATTATCGAAGGCACCAGCGGCAACACCGGCGTCGGCCTGGCGATGGCCGCGGCGATTAAGGGCTACCAGTGCGTGTTCATTCTGCCGGACAAAATGTCGCAGGAGAAAATCAAAAACTTGCGCTCGTTCGGCGCCAAAGTGGTGGTCACGCCGACCGCGGTCGAGCCGGACGACCCGCGCAGTTATTATTCGGTGTCAAGGCGCATGGCGCAGGAGATTCCCAACTCGCTGTACATCGACCAATACAACAACCTCTCCAACCGCGACTACCACTACCAGCACACCGGCCCGGAAATTCTCGCGCAGATGCCGGACATCGATGTGTTCGTGGCCGGCATCGGCACCGGCGGCACCGTCACCGGCGTCGGCAAATACTTGAAGGAAAACAAACCGGGCGTGGAGGTCGTGGCCGTGGACCCGGTCGGCTCCATCGTGTTTGAAACTTTCAAAACCGGCGAGAACAAAACCCCGGCCGAAGGCTATCTCATCGAAGGCATCGGCGAGGACTTCATCCCCGGCAACTACGACTTCGAGCAAATCGACGACATGGTGCAAGTCGGCGACAAAGAATCGTTCTTGAAGACGCGCGAGTTGCTGACCAGCGAAGGCATCTACGCCGGGGTGTCATCCGGCAGCGCGTTTGTCGGCGCGATGAAGTGGGTGCGCAGCCAGGGCGCGCGCATGGACGGCAAGAATGTTCTCATCATCTTCCCCGACAGCGGCAACCGGTACAGTTCCAAAGTGTATGACGACGACTGGATGCGCGAAGTCGGATTCCTCGAATCGAAGACCGGCAATGTCGGCGACTTGCTGCGCGCGCTCGACAAAAAACCCGGCGACCTCATCAAGGCGAATCAAAGCGACAAAATCTCCGCGGTCATCGCCCAACTCAGCGAAGCCGGGGTCAGCCAGATGCCGGTGCTGGACGAGAACGGCTGGATTAAGGGCATCGTGCGCGAGAGCGTGATTCTCAAATCGCTCTACGCCCAGCAATCCGGCGTCGATGACCCGGTCGAGAGCCTGGTCGACACCTCGGTCGAATATGTCACCGCCGGCGATTCCATCGAGCGCGTCTCCAAACTGGTCACCGAAGGCAAAGTGCCGCTGGTCACCGACCCCGACGACGGCGACAACCTGCTCGGCATCATCACCGACATCGACCTCCTGAATTTCCTCGGGTCGAGGCATTAGCGGCGCAAACGCGTCTCGACCGCGGGGTCGCAAAAACATCGCGACCGCAAACCGTCGGCACCACCATCGCCGGCATCGCCGGCGGCGCGACCGTCTCGATTCATCTCAAGCCATCCGACACATGGCGGTTCGCTTCAACATTCGAGATGACAAGAGGGGCAACTTGACGACGGTCAAGCGGTTGCTGCCGTATCTGTGGGAGTATCGCTGGCGCGTGGGCGCGGGGTTGGCGTTGTTGGTGCTGGCGCGCAGCGCCAATGTGTCGGTGCCGATTGTGTTGAAGTTCATCGTCGATGCGTTGGAGGGGATGTCCGCGGGCGCGAATTCGGTCTCCGATTCCGTTTCCGGTTTTGCTTCCGATTCCGCCGGCGTTGCGGTCGGCGTGGCGCTGGCGTTGGTGGTCGGTTATGGCGCGCTGCGGTTCGCGTCGGTGTTGTTTAACGAGTTGCGCAATGTGGTGTTCTCGCGCGCCAGCGTGCAAATCATTCACCGCATCTCGACCGAGGTGCTGCGCCATCTGCATGACTTGTCGCTCGGGTTTCATCTCGACCGCAAAAGCGGCGTGTTGTCGCGCGGTTTAGAACGCGGCACCGGCGCGGTCTCCGGCTTCCTGCGCATGTTCGTGTTCAACATTATTCCGGTGGCGTTTGAGTTGCTTGCGGTAGTGACGGTTTTGTTGGTGCAGTTTGAGATTCAGTTTGCGGCGATTACGGTGGGCGTTGTCGTTTTATACAGCATATTCACCGTGAAGATGACGCGGTGGCGAGTGCAGTTTCGCGTGCAGATGAACCGCGCCGAGTCGGAAGCGCATGGCTTGGCGTTGGATTCGCTGCTGAACTACGAGACGGTGAAACTGTTCGGCAACGAGAACATGGAAGCGACGCGCTACGGCGACTCGCTCATGGGTTGGGTGCGCGCGTCGCTGAAAAG
Source organism: Gammaproteobacteria bacterium (assembly GCA_028817405.1). Lineage (GTDB taxonomy): Bacteria > Pseudomonadota > Gammaproteobacteria > Arenicellales > Poriferihabitantaceae > JAHRAW01. The sequence goes on along the minus strand of JAPPPS010000090.1, from coordinate 32,975 downwards.
CAACAGCACTTTGGCGTGGCTCAACATCGGCCAAGCGGCGATTGTAGCCGGCGGTTTGACCGCGCTGTTGTGGTTGGCGGCGCAAGGCGTGGCGAGCGGCGCGCTCACGCTCGGCGACTTTGTGATGATTAACGCGTTCTTGATTCAGTTGTATATCCCGCTAAATTTTATGGGCTCGATTTACCGCGACATCAATCATTCGCTGGTCGATATGCATGACATGTTCGGCTTGCTGGACATCAAACCCGAAGTGGTGGAGTCGCCGAACGCCAAAGCATTGCGCGTCGACAACGGCGCGATTCGATTCGATAAAGTGTCGTTTGCTTACAAAATCGGCGACGCCAATGACAACACCGTACGCATGGCGTTGCGCGACATCGACTTCCAGGTGCCGGGCGGGCGCATGGTGGCGGTGGTCGGCCCGTCCGGGGCCGGCAAGTCAACGCTGTCGCGGCTGCTGCTGCGCTTCTACGACCCGGCCGCCGGGCGAATTCTCATCGACGGCCAAGACTTGCGCGCGGTCACCTTATCCAGTTTGCGCGCCGCCATGGGCGTGGTGCCGCAGGACACGGTGCTGTTCAACGCGAGCATCGGCTACAACATCGCCTACGGCCGTCCGCAAGCGGCGCGCGAAGAAATTGCCGAAGCGGCCCGCATCGCGCGCCTCGATGAGTTCATCGCGCAACATCCACAAGGCTACGACATCTTAGTCGGCGAGCGCGGTTTGAAACTTTCCGGCGGCGAGAAGCAGCGCGTGGCCATCGCCCGCGCCGCGCTCAAGGGCGCGCCGATTCTTATCTTCGACGAAGCCACTTCATCGCTCGACAGCCGCGCCGAAAAAGCCATTCAGTTGGCGCTGGAACGCGTGGCGCAAAACAGCACCACCGTGGTTATCGCGCACAGATTGTCCACCATCGTCGGCGCGGATGAAATCATCGTTCTCGACCAAGGACGCATCGTCGAACAAGGCGCGCACGATGCATTGTTGGCGCGCGACGGTTTATACGCGCAGATGTGGAAGTTGCAAAAGGAAGCGGCGGACCATCCGGATGTTGCGGATGTTGCGGATGCCGCGGATTCCACGAATGCCAATCAAGACGCCGGCGCGGCCGCCGCTCACCGCGCCGAATGAATCGAACCGTAGCGCATGGAAGCGAAACATAAAACGCGCGCCGCGAACATTAACCTGCGCCCGGCGACCGCCGCTGACGCCGAGTGCATCGCGCGTTGCGTCGATGCCGCGTACCGGCATTACATCCAACGCATCGGCAAACCGCCCGGCCCGATGCTCGACGACTACGCGCAAGTGGTGCGCCGTCACCATGTGTTTGTCGCCGAAGTGGACCGCGACTCGAGCGGCATGTTGGCCGGCGTGTTGGTGTTGATGCAAACGGCGAACGGCGTGCTGCTCGACAACCTCGCGGTGCATCCCAAACATCAACGCCGCGGCCTCGGTCGCCGCTTGCTGCGCTTGGCGGAATCCGAAACGCGCGCGCTCGGCCGCGCGCATCTGGAGTTATACAGCCACGAACTGATGACCGAGAGCATCGACTTCTACCGCCGCGCCGGCTATGTCGAAACCGCCCGCCGCACCGAACACGGATACCACCGCGTTTATATGCGCAAGAGTTTGGCGTAACAACATGCGCGCGGCGTCATGCCGGTGTCATGCCGGCATCCATGGGTCAATCGGCGGCAGCGGTCCGCCGAGCGTGATTTCCACCGCGCGCGCCGCGGCCAACAGGCCGGCCTCGCCGCGCGGCTGGCCGATTAACTGCAAGCCGACCGGCATGCCGTCATCGTCGAAGCCCGCGGGCAGCGACAGCGCCGGCAAACCGGCCGCGGTGGCGAGAAAGGAGAAGCGCAGCCACTCGATGTAGTCGCTCAGCGGCCGGCCGTTGATGACGGTCGGGAATTCTTCCTCCACCGGGCCGGGCGGCAGGCCGACCGTCGGGCAGGCCAAGATATCGTAGTCGCGCAGAAAAGTTTGCGCGTGCTCGTAGAGCCGGCTGCGCGCGCGCTGCATGCGGTATACCTCGTCGATGTCGAGGGCGCGGCCGAATTCGATGTTGTCGCGCAATGTGGATTTGTAGTGACGCTGCACCGATGCCGGCGCTTTGCCCGGCCCCGCGGCCCATAACATCGCGCGCAGTACACGGTAGGTTTGGTCGAGGTCGGGCAACTTCGGGCATGCTTCCTCGACGCGCGCGCCCTCGCGTTCCAGTTGCGTCAGCGCGGCGCGAATCACGCGCTCAATCGACGCCTCCACCGGCGCGAAACCGTCGAGCGTCGGCGAGTATGCGATGCGCAACTTCGGCGTCGCGCGCGCCACCGCCTCTTGAAACGACTCGCGCGGGCGCGGCAGAGAAATCGGCGCGCGACGGTCGAAGCCGGCCATGGCGTCGAGGAACAGCGCGCAATCGGTCACGCTGCGCGCCATCGGCCCCTGCACGCCGTCGATGTTGAATAGCAGGTCGGCCGGCCCGCCGCCGGCCCGGCCCGGCGACGGGCGCAAGCCGACCACGCCGCAGTACGCGGCCGGCGTGCGCAGCGAGCCGGCCAAATCCGAGCCGTGCGACAGCCACACCTGGCCGGTCGCCAGCGACGCCGCCGCGCCGCCCGAGGAGCCGCCGGCGTTGCGCGCGGTGTGCTTCGAAACTTGGCGGAAGACGGTTAAACCGGTATTGCGCAGAATACCGAGTCAACCTTCTCTCAAAGAGGAAGGCGTTGCGCCGAACACCGCGCGTTTTGCCTTGCGGGCTTCAATCGCCTTGACAAGATACTCCATCGGTCGGTTGCCTTTGATGCGGTTGCAGTTGCCGCACAGCAATTGATAGTTGGCGTAGAAGTCGCCGCCGCCTTTGGAACTTGGGATGATGTGGTCGACATGAAAATCATGGATTTCAAAATGCCGTTTGCATCCGTTGCAGTCGCCGGCTTGGTCGCCGTATAACAGCGGCTTCGCCTGCCGCTTTGACATGGGTTTGACATCTTTGCGGTCCGGCAAGTCGGTGAAATGGCCGAAGTCATCGAACAACGCGCCGACATCGTCCTTGAGCCGGTCGCGAATTAAATCCCCGGTGGTCTCCGAGATGTCGATGCCAATCCAGCGGCGGTGCAAGTGCTGGGCGGCCACGCAAGTGGTCGCGCAACCGCAGAACGGGTCCAACACCACATCGCCTTCGTTGGAACTGGCGCTGATGATACGCTGGAGCAATTTCAGCGGTTTTTGCGTGGGATAGCCGGTCGACTCCAAATACTTTGGGTTGTTCCTCACTTCCGGCAAATCAACCCATACCGAGCGAACAAGGGATGGGTTTGCCACCCATGCCACATCATCATCACGAGGCGGTCTGCCAAGCTGCTTGGTAAGTTTCCCCAGAAACTTGCGCACTTGCCCCGGCTCGTTTTTAATGCTTTTCCACAGAATGCTCTTGCCATCCGATTCGAGGTATTTTCCCCAACGCTGCTTCATCACGTCAGACAATTCACTTTGCCGGGGCGGATTGAACGTATAGGTCTCGCTCTTTGTATAGAACAAGATTACATCGTGCTTCCTCGGATATATCTTTGCGGCCGCTGTCATGGATGCCCCTTTGTAGTGCCAAACCAATTCGTTCCTGAAATTGTTCTTGCCGAAGATGCGGTCAAGCACGACTTTGAGATAATGAGACGCCGTCGGGTCGCAATGCAAATAAATGCTGCCGGTCGTCTTCAACACCCGATACATCTCAAACAACCGCTGCGCCATATACGCGATATACGCCATCATCGCCTTGCTGTGAATGCGCTCAATCGCCGTGATGTAATCGACGAGAAAAGGATGCGTCTCCGACAACCGCACCATCAACGCCGAGTCGACATCCTTCCAAGACCACATATCCTCAAACGCCGCCCCGGCCGCCTTGCTGCCCACCGGCGCCTTATACAACCGCTTGGAGTTAAACGGCGGGTCCAGATAAATCAAGTCGATGCACTCGCTGTTCATGCCGTTCAACACATACAGGTTGTCGGCGGTGAACAACGCGTTGGGCTGGATGTTGAGAGTTGCCATTATTGCCTCTGGACCGTCAGGTGGTCGTGGGATTACGATGTGACAGATTAACAGAGCGGAACCGTTTTCGTCAACCCTTTTCCGGGGCGTCAATTCCCCGCAAAATCTCGGTAACGGCAAACGCGATTTTATTTTTGGGTCAAGATAACTTAATCGGCGCTTCCCGGCAGAATTCCAGCACGATTTTATACATCTCATCATGCCGGTGATTGAACCGGAACTCGCACTCTTTCAGGTGCAGATAAAATGCGTTTGCTCATGCCGCGGAACTTTGACAAGCGGCTCTTGGTGTAGCCCCAGAAACCCTCGATGCCGTTGATGTGCGCCTCGCCGCGCCCATGCTTGCCCTTTGCGCGGCGCGCGCCGAAGTAGGATTCGTCCACCTCAATCTCGCCGCTCATCGGCGCGGCTTGCTCGCAAAGCCGGGCCATGCGCTGGCGCAGCGCGGTCAAGTGGCGGTTGATGGAAACGCGGCTCAAGCGGGTCAGGGCGGCGATTTGCACGGCTTTCAAATCCGGCGCAAACAAGCGCAAGATGCGGCGAAATTGACGCTTCGAAATCCGCGTACGATATCGATGATTGGTAAAATCCGCGCCGCGCATCGTTTAACTTCATAGACTCGACAACAACATGCCCGGCATGGAATTCTTCGCGCCGTTGGCGGTGTTCGCGTTTTCCAGTTTGATTACGCCGGGCCCGAACAACATCATCATCGCCGCCTCCGGCGCCAACTTCGGGTTTCGCCGCTCGCTGCCGGTCATCTTCGGCGTGAGTTTCGGCTTCGCGGCCATGGTGTTGTTCGTCACCTTCGGTTTGGCCGGCGTTTTCATTCGCTATCCGCCGGCGCAGACCGTCCTGCGCATGCTCGGCTTCGCGTTCATGCTTTATCTGGCGTGGAAAATCGCCGCCGCCGACATCGACGACCAGAGAGTCACCGGCGCGCCGCCGACCTTCGCGCAGATGGCGCTGTTCCAGTGGGTCAACCCCAAAGCGTGGGCGATGAGCGGCGTGGCCGCGGTGGCGTTCACCACCGGCGGCAACGCGGTTATCGAAGCGGTTCTCATCGCGCTGGTGTTTTTGTTCATCAGTCTGCCGTGCCAGTTGTTGTGGGGAGTTTTCGGCGCCGCCATCGGCGACTTCCTGCGCGCCTCGCGCCGCCGCCTGCGCGTGTTCAACTGCGTAATGGCGGCGCTGATGGTCGGCGCGTTTATCCCGGCGGTTATGGACTGAACGCGGCGCGCGCAAACTATTTTGGACTTACTTGCGCTGACACCCGGAAAACCCGAGATGCTCCGGCATGGATGTCATCCCCGATGTCCGCGCCGCCGACCCGGCCCGGCCGGCCGCGGCGCCGCCTTCCGCTCCGGCGCCAACTGCAAAAAGTCGCGGTTAACGACCGCCTCCTGCGCCGTCATCATGCGCCGGGCGGCGCGCATGTGCGCCTTCATGATGGAGCGCGCGGTTTCCGGGTCGCCGGCGCGCAGCGCTTCGAGCAGTTGGGTCTGGTAAGAAAAACCGCGCTCCCTGAGTTGCGGATTCGGGTAGCGGTAGATGCGCCGGCAGACCGCCAAATCTTTCAGCAGCGCGGCGAGAAAACCGCAGGTAAAACCGAGCAGCGGATTGTTCGAGAACTCGGCCAGCCGCTCGTGAAATTCCAGTTCCGCGATGCGCTGGCGCTGCTCTTCTTCGATGGTCGCCGGCGGGTGGTCGTATTCGACCATCGCGTCGTTCAGTACCGCGAGCGCGTCGTCGCCGAGATGGGTGGCCAGTTCGGCCGCGAGTTCCGGCTCAAGCGCCTGGCGCATGTCGTAGATGTCCGAGATGGAGAGGCCCTTGAAAAAGAAATAATTGGCGACCAACGCGCGGGCGCGCGCGGCCGGGATGTCGGTAATGAACGCGCCGCCGCCGGGCCCGGTGCGCATTTGAATCAGCCCCTGCGTCTCCAGCATTTTCAGCGCCTCGCGGATGGTGCCTTTGCTCACGCCGAACGCGCCGATGAGGTCGGGCTCCTGCGGCAGGCGCTCGCCGGGCTGCATGGCGTGGTCGCGAATCATCGACTTAATCGCCTCGGACACCGCGCTTGGGCGGTTCGGCGCGCGCCGGCCGGTGGGCGTTTTAGCGCGGGGTTTCGAGCGGGCGGAAGCAGCGGACATAATTCTCTTTGCGGGTGTAAACGGGTTCGGGCGCGCGTTGGCGGCAGGCGGCATCGGCGCGCGAACAGCGCGCCGCGAAAGCGCAGCCGCGCGTTGGCGCATCCGGCAACTCGCCGGGCGCGGCCGCGGCCGGCGGACGCCCGGGCACCGGCGCGCTGTCGGCGAGTAGCCGGGTATACGGATGGCGCGCGCGCGCAAACACCTCGGCGGCGTCGGCCAGTTCGACGATGGCGCCGCAGTACAGCACCGCGACGCGGTCGCTGACCGCTTCCACCACGGCCAGGTCGTGGCTGATGAGCAGATAGGTCAGATGATAGGCGCGCCGCAAATCCGCGAGGAGGTTCAGCACTTGCGCTTGCACCGACACATCCAGCGCCGACACCGGCTCGTCCAGCACCACGATGCGCGGATTGGCGGCCAGCGCGCGGGCGATGCCGATGCGCTGCGCCTGCCCGCCGGAGAATTCATGCGGGTAACGGTCGAGAAACGCGAGATGCAGGTTGACCGCATCGAACAATTCCGCGACCCGCGCCTCGCGCGCCGGCGCGTCCATGCCGAGTAGGTGGCGCAACGGCGCGTGCATGATTTGGCGGATGGTCTTGCGCGGATTGAGCGCGCCCAACGGGTCCTGAAAAACATACTGCACCAGACCGCCCCACGGGCCGGCGCCGGCGCGCGGCTCTTTACCGTCGACGCTGATGCGCCCGCCGCTCGGCGGCAGCAGGCCGGCCAACATGCGCGCCAGCGTGGTTTTGCCGCAGCCGGATTCGCCGACGATGCCGAGGGTCTCGCCGGCCGCCACGCGGAAACTGACCTCGCGCACCGCGCAGACCGGCGGCCGGGCGCGCCCGAACCACCGCCGCTCGCCGCCGAAAGTCTTCGACAGATTCCGCGCTTCGATGGCCGCGGTCATGCCGCCTCCAGCGGGTACAGGCATCTCACCCGCCGCGCCGCCGACAGCCGGGTCGATGCCACCTTGCCGGCTTCGCACGCCTCCCGCCGACGCGCGCAACGCGGCGCAAAGGCGCAGCCGCGCGGCAAGCGGTCGGCGGCCGGCGGCAGGCCGGGAATCGCGGCCGGGCGTCGCCCGCCGCCCAGCCGCGGCGCGCAGCGAATCAAGCCGGCGGTGTACGGATGCGCCGGGCGCGCCAGAATGTCATGCGTGGGGCCGCTCTCGACGATGCGCCCGGCGTACATCACCGCGACCCGGTCGCACAACTGCGACAGCACCGCGAAGTCGTGGGTGACAAAAATCAGCGCCAGGTTGCGCTCGCGGCGCAGTTGCGCCAGCAGTTGCAGAATCTGCGCCTGCACCGTGACATCCAGGGCCGTGGTCGGCTCATCGGCGATGACCAGTTCGGGCGCGTTGGCAAGCGCCAGCGCGATGCCGACGCGCTGGCGCATGCCGCCGGACAATTCATGCGGGTACTGGCGCGCGCGCGCCGCCGCGCCGGGCATGCGCACTTGCCGCAGCAAGCCGAGCGCTTCATCGAGCGCCGCTTGGCGCGGCATGCGACGGTGGCATCGAATGGCTTCGGTCAACTGCGCGCCGACCGTCATCAGCGGATGCAGCGCCGCCATCGGATTCTGAAAGATATACGCCACCCGCCGTCCGCGAATGGCGCGCAACCGCTCAAAATCCGCGGCCAACAGGTCTTCGCCCGCCAGATACACCCGACCGCCGCCAATCACCGCCGGCGGCGACGGCGCGAGGCCGAGCAGCGACAACGCCGTGACCGATTTGCCCGAGCCCGACTCGCCGATGAGCCCCAAGCACTGGCCGGCGTCCACCGTCAGGTCGACGCCGTTGACCGCGTACTGGGTGCGCGCGCCGGCGCTCACGAAGCGCGTGCGCAAGCCGCGCACTTGCAGCAACGCGCCATCCGGCCGGTGCGCGGCCCCGGCGTCGGCGCGCTCGATGCGGGTCACCGCGGCCGGGCGCGACAACTGGCCGGCGCGAAGGCGCGGGTCGAGCCAGTCGCGGACACCGTCGCCGAGCAGGTTGATGCTGACCACGACGACGAAAATCATCGCGCCCGGCACCACCGACACATGCGGGGCGTTAATCAGCAGGTTGCGCCCTTCGCCAAGCATGGAGCCCAAGTCGGCTTGCGGCGGCTGCGAGCCGAGGCCGAGGAACGACAAGCCGGCGGTCTCGAGAATCATCCAGCCGATGGTGGTGGACATGGCGATGGTAATGACCGGCGCGACATTGGGCAGAATTTCGCCGCCGATGATGCGCCAGTTGCGCATGCCGGCGAGGCGCGCGGCATCGACGAATTCGCGGTGCGCGATGGCCGCGGTGGCGCCGCGCACGCTGCGCGCGAAGAACGGAATGTTGACGATGGCGACCGCATACAACGCGTTCAGCAGCCCGGGGCCGAGCGCCGCGACGATGGCAAGCGCCAGCAGAATGTAGGGAAACGCCATCAGCATGTCGATGCCGCGCATCAGCAGGTTGTCGGTGCGCCCGCCGAAGAAACCGGCCGCGATGCCGATGCACGAGCCGGCCAGCGCGGCGATGAGCGAGGCGAACACGCCCACCGCCAGCGACAAGCGCGTGCCCCAAACCAAGCGCGCCAGCAGGTCGCGCCCGAGGTGGTCGGTGCCTAACGGATGCCCCGGCGCGCCGGGCCGTTGCAGGCGGTTGGCGAGGTCGGTCAGGTCCGGGTTGGGCAGCGGCAGCAGCGGCGCGGCCGCGGCCAGCGCGGCGACGACCAACAGTACCAGCGCGCCAAGGCCGGCCAGGCGGTGGCGCAGCAACAGCGCGCCCAACGCCGCAAAAGATGCCGCAAAGCGCGCGCCGCTCATGTTTTGATTTTGGGGTCGAGAGCGTGCTGTGCCAGGTCGGCAAGCAGGTTGAACAGCACATAACTGGCGGCCACCACCACCACGCCGCCCTGCACCAGTTGAATGTCGCGGGTGGAAATCGCCTGCACCAACATGCGCCCGACGCCGGGCCACTGGAACACGGTTTCGACATACACCGCGCCGCCAAGCACGAACCCGGCTTGCACGCCGATGACCGGAATGATGGTGACCAAAGCGGCTTTGAACGCGTGCCGGTAAATCACCCGGCGCTCGCCGATGCCCCTGGCCCGCGCCGCGCACACGAAGTCCTGGCGCAGCACTTCGAGCATCGCCGAGCGCGTCAGGCGGGCGATGACGCCGGTGGCGACCACCGACAAGGTGAGGGCCGGCAGAATCAGGTGGCGGACCAAATCGGCCGCCCCGCCGCCGCCGTACACCGCGAACATGCCGCTGGCCGGCAGCCAGCGCAGGTGCACCGAAAACGCGAGGATGGCAAGCAGCCCCAGCCAGAACGACGGTACCGAGATGCCGGCCACCGCCGCTAATGTGAGCAGCCGGTCGGACCAGCCGTATTGCGCCACCGCGCATCTGACGCCGATGAGGATGCCCCACAGTGTACACAGCAACAGCGCCGCGCCGGCCAGCACCAGGGTGGCGGAAAAACGCTCGAGCACCTCGTCCAGCACCGGGCGGTTCAGCGAATAAGAGCGGCCGAAATCGCCCTGCAGAATGTTGCCGAGCCAGATGAGGTACTGCTGCGCCGGCGGTTTGTCGAGGCCGAGTTGCCGGTTCAGGCGCTCGACATTGTCGGGCGTGGCGTACGGCCCCAAAATCGCCGTCGCCGGGTCGCCCGGCAAAAACGCCAGCATGGAAAAGACGATGACGGTCAGTCCCAGCAGCACCGGGACGACCGCCATCAGGCGCTTCAGGCAATAGCGCATGCCGCGCGCCGGGGTCAGCGTTTGCTGACGCGGTGCAGCAGGAGGTAGAACGACGGCTGGAGTTTGAAGTGGCGGACGCTGTCGCGGGTGGCCGCGTTTTGTTTCCAGTTGGCGATGAACGCCCACGGCGCGTCTTCATGCACCAGCGTTTGCATTTCCTTGTAGAGATTGGCGCGCTCGGCTTGGTCAGTCGAGGTGCGCGCCGCCTCCAGCAGGGCGTCCACTTCCGGGTTGGAGTAGTAGCCGGAATTAAAGCCCTTTTTGTCCGGCCAGGCGTCGGTGCGGAGCGCCAGATAAGGCAGCGTGTCGGGGTCGTTGGTCATCCACGCCATCTCCGCCATGTCGGCCTTGCCCTCCAGCCCGGGGTTGACCTTGCCGAGGAAGGTGTTCCATTCATATGTTTCGATTCGGACTTTCAGCCCGACTTTGACCAGGTCGGCTTGAATGGCCGCGCCCATCGCCACCGGGTCGAGCATGCCGGAGCCGCCTTCGGTCACATAAAAGGTCAGTTCCGCGCCGTCGTGGCCGGCCGCCCGGATTAACGCGCGCGCCTTGTCCGGGTCGTGGGGATACGGTTTGAGCGCCGTGTTGTAGGCCCAGGCGAACGCCGGCGGCGTCGGCCCGGCCGCCACTTCGGCCGTGCCTTGCAGCACATTGTCGACCAATTTTTGCTTGTCGATGGCGTAGTTGACCGCTTGGCGCACGCGCTTGTCCGCAAACGGCCCCGACTTGGCGTTCAGAATCAAAAACCAGACATGCGGGCCGGCCTGTTCATGCAGGCGGTAACCGTTGCCGTCGAATTGTTTGACATTGTCGGGCGGGATTTCCACCATCACATCGATGCCGCCGGACAGCATCTCCGCGACCCGGGTGTTGCCGTCGGTGATGGGGCGAAACACCACCGCTTCCAGCGGCGGCGCGCCGCCCCAGTAGGCGGTGTTGCGCTCCAGCACCACCTTGGAATTGGACGCCCATTCGCCGAACCGAAACGCGCCGGTGCCGGACGGGTTGCGCCCGAAATCGCCGCGGTGTTTTTTCACACCCTCGGGCGACACGATGAGGCCGGTCGGGTAGGCGAGGTTGGACAAAAACGGCGCGTACGGCTCGCTCAAGGTGAAACGCACGCGGTCGCGGCCCAGCGCTTCGACTTCGGTGATGGTGGAGAAGAAGAACGACAGCGGGAACGGGCCGGTGTCATGGTACGGATGTTCCTCGTCCAGCATGCGCTGGAAGTTGAACTCGACCGCCGCGGCGTCGAAATCGGTGCCGTCGTGGAACTTCACGCCGCGGCGCAGGTTGAAGGTGTAGACCAGGCCGTCGCCGCTGATTTGCCAGTCGGTGGCCAGCGACGGCTCGACTTCCAGCGCGCCGTCCTTGTACCGCACCAGCCCGTCATACAGATTCATCAGAATCCGAAAGTCATTGACGGCGGTGACGGTGGCCGGGTCGAGCGATTTGGGCTCGGCGATTTGCCCGACAACCAACACATTCGGCGGCGTCTGCGCGACCGCCGGCGCGGCGAGGCCGAGGCCGACGATAAATGCCGCGACGGTGGCAAATGATGTTTTCATGGTGATATCTCCGGTGGTAGTGGAATTCGGAATGAATTTATCATAATAATTAGCGAAATCCAGCGCCGTTGCAAATCGCCGGCCGCGGCCCGCGCCGGCGCGCAACACGCCGCCGCGCGTGAGGGGGGTTTCTTCCTTTTAATTCAACCGATTAGAACATGACCTTTTCCATTTTGAGCCGCGACGCCGACACCGGGGAACTGGGCTGCGCCGCCGCCACCGGCAACCTCGCGGTCGGCGCGTGGGTGTTGCGCGCCGAGGCCGAGGTGGGCGTGGTGGCGACCCAAGGGCGGGCCGTGAGCGTGATTTGGGGGGCGCATGCGATGCGGGCGTTGGCGCGCGGACACTCCGCGCAGCGCGCCGTGGATGCGGTGGTCAGCGCCGACCGCAACGCCGCGGCCCGGCAACTGCTGGCGCTCGACGCCGCGGGCCACGCGGCCGGCTGGACCGGCGCCGACAACCCCGATGTCAAGGGTCACGACCCGGGCCCCGGTCTGGCGGTGGCCGGCAACTGGCTGGCAAACCAGCGGGTGTTGCCGGCCATGAAGCGCGCGTTCGCCGCGACCCGCGGCGCGATGGCGACACGCTTGTTGGCCGCGCTGGCGGCCGCCGCGGACACCGGGGGCGATACCCGCGGCGTGCGCTCGGCGGCGCTGCAAGTGGTGTCGGCGCAGCGCCCGCCGCTCGACCTGCGCATCGATTACAGCGAGACGCCGGTCGCCGACTTGGCGGCGTTGTACGGGCGCACCCGGCAAGATTCATACCGCGAATTCCTGTCGTGGCTGCCGACCCTGTCCTGCCCGCAACGACGGTAGCGCGCGACCGCGGAATGCAACCGGCGGCCCCCGACCGCGATGCGCTCGGCGACGAGATTATGCGCCGGATCGAGCGCATCGCCCAATGCTCGGAGCCCGGACCCGGGGTCACGCGCCTACCGTTCACCGCGCAGCACCGTCGCGCCGCGGCCCTGCTGCGCCGCTGGATGGAGGCGGCCGGCCTGGCGGCGCATACCGACCACGCAGGCACCCTGGTCGGGCGGCGCGACGGCGACGGCCGCGGCGCGCTACTGCTCGGCTCGCACCAGGACAGCATCCCGCAGGGCGGGCGTTACGACGGCATGTTGGGCATCGTGCTGCCCATCGTCTGCCTCGAATATCTGAAACATGCGCCGCTGGCGTTTGCCGTCGAGGTGCTGGCGTTTGCCGACGAGGAGGGCGTGCGCTTCCCGACCGCGATGCCGGGGCCGCGCGCGCTGGCCGGTACTTTTGATGCCGCGGCGCTGGATTTGCGCGACCGCGACGGTGTGTCGCTGCGCCGGGCGATGCGCGAATACGGCGCGCGCCCGGACGACATCGCGCAACTGGCGCGCGCGCCGGACCAGGTGCTCGGGTTTGTCGAGACGCACATCGAGCAGGGGCCGGTGCTGCAGCATCGCGACCTGCCGCTCGGCGTGGTAACGGCGATTTGCGGCATCGAGCGCTGGTCGGTGTCGTTGCGCGGCCGCGCTGCGCATGCCGGCACCACGCCGGTGGAGTTGCGCCGGGACGCGCTGGCCTGCGCGGCCGAGGTGGTGGCCGAGGTCGAGCGGTATTGCCGCGCAACCGATGAACTGACCGGCAATGTCGGCGCGCTCAGCGTGACTCCGAATGCGGTCAATGTCGTGCCTGCGCGCGTCGAGTTGTCGCTTGAGTTGCGCGCCGGCGACGACCGGGCGCGCCGCTTGGCCGCGGCCGAGGTCACCGGGCGCATCCGGCGCATCGCGGAAAACCGCGGCATCGAGGCGGCGCTGCAGCAGACCTACGCGCAAGCCGCGGTGCAGTGCGATGCGGCGCTGTCCGATGCGCTGCAGACGGCGGTCACGGCGGCCGGCTGCCCGGCCCACCGCCTGGTGTCCGGCGCCACCCACGACGCTTCGGCCATGGCCGCGGCGTTCCCGGTGGCGATGCTGTTCGTGAGATGCCGCGACGGCGTCAGCCACCACCCCGCGGAATCGATGACCGCCGCCGACGCCGGGGCCGCGGCCGCGGCCTTGATTGCGTTTTTGACCCGGTTCGGCGGCCGGTGAGCGCGGCACGGCAACATCCGTTGACGGCGCGAGTCGCGCGCATCCATGGCCGGCACTGTGGTAACATCCCCGACATCCACCGGATATGGCGCGGGTCTGTAGCTCAGTCGGTTAGAGCGCACCCCTGATAAGGGTGAGGTCGGAAGTTCAAATCTTCCCAGACCCACCACCGCGCACCACCGCGTTGCGTCCGGCGCCGGTCCATCACCGCATCGTTACCAGTTAGGCGCGACGACGGTCGATGCGGGAACCACCCCGAACGCCCGCTCAACCAACTGCGGGCGTGGCGGATGTGGTTGCCGTCCGGCGCCGCACCGTTACCAGTTAAGCATGGCGGGCGCGGGCCATCGGCTTCTCGGCGCGCCATTCCCCGCCATCTCCCCGCGGCCTCCCCGCCATCTCCCCGCGGCATCCCCGCCGCATCCCCGCTACCGCACGCGCGGAAACATCGCGCATTCCATCTTGCCACCGTGCGCCAAATTCTGGCCGCGCTCGTCGGGGTCGCATTGCCACGGTTTGTCGTTATACCGCGCGTCGTCGCCGAGCCAGTGCGTGGCGTGCGCGCGGCGGCGGGCGGCGGACAAGTTGCCGGGCGCGCTGTGGTGCGTGCGCAGGTTGATAATCAGGCAGTCGCCGGGGCTAAGCGGCGCGTAGACGATTTCGGCGCCGGCATCGGCGTCCCAGTCCGGCGGCGGCGGGTCGTTCTGGCCCTGGTATTCGATGCCGGGGCCGAAGCCGACCGCGCGGTGGTTCTCGGCCCGCCGGTGCGAACCGCGCGCGAAGCGCAATGCGGTGGCCGCGGGGATGTCGTCCAGCGCGGTCCACAAGTTGCACACCTGCGTGCCGGCGACCGGCCAATACGCCTCGTCGTAATGCCACGGCGTCGGGCTGCCGGCGCCGGGCTCTTTGGACAAAACCAAGTCGTAGTAAAAAGTCAGCGTATCCGAGCGCATGATGTGCCGCGCCAAATCGGCCGCCGGCGATTCAAAAGCGAACGCGCGAAACGCCGCATAACGCCGCCACAAAAACATGTCGTAGAAAAAGCACCCGGCCTCGCCGGGCTTTGCCACGTGCACCGCTTGGTTGCGGGGTTGGGGTTGGGATTGGGATTGGTTTTGGTGTTGGTCGATGTCGGACTCGACTTGGTCGCGGTGGGTTTCGTTTTTGTCGGCGCGGTTGGCTAGGTCGCGGTCGGATTCGTTTTGGTCGCGTTGAGTTTCCGTTTGGTCGACGCCGCGCGCATTGTGGTCGCGGCCATCTTGCAAAGCGTCCGCCATCGCGCGGTCGACACCGTCGCGCAACGCCTCCACCCAATGCGCATCAAACGCGCCGCGCAAACAGACCACGCCGTCGCGCTCGTACGCCTCCACCGCGGCCTCCGACGGCCGCCCCGCCGCCGCATCAAAGCCCGGCAATTCAACCAATGTTTTTTGCATGTTCATCTCCGCAACCACCGGCGATTTTAGCAAACCACGCAGATGACGAGCGGCGATGGCCCGCGCACCGCTACCCCACCGCCTCCAGCAGCGCCACGGCCGTTGCGGCGATGCCTTGTTCGCGGCCGCATAGGCCGAGGCCGTCGGTGGTGGTGGCTTTGACATTGACTTGCGCGGCGTCGAGTTCCAAGTCGGCGGCGAGGTTGGATTCCATGGCCGCGGTGTGCGGCGCCAGCGGCGGGCGTTCGGCGATGACGGTGCAGTCGAGTTGGAGCGCGCGCCAGCCGCGCGCGCGCGCCATGCGCCGCACTTCGCGCAGCAAGTCGCGGCTGTCGGCGTCTTTGTAAGCGGGGTCGGACGGCGGGAAGTGGCGGCCAATGTCGCCCAACCCGGCCGCGCCAAGGCAGGCGTCGCAGACCGCATGCAGCAACACATCGGCGTCCGAGTGGCCGGCTAGGCCGCGATGCCAGTCGATGGTCACGCCGCCGATAATCAACGCCCGGCCCGCGACCAAGCGGTGCACATCGACACCGTGACCGATTCGCAACGAGGTCATGCGCTTCGCCGCCCGCGCGCGGTTTCGGTTTCGGTTTCGGTTTCAGTTTCGGCGCCGGCTCGGCAAGATAGGTAACGTGTTGCCAATTCCAAGTCCGCGGCCACGGTGATTTTGAGGTTGGCCGGATGCCCGGCCACCACCGCCGCATGCACGCCCGCGCATGCCATGGCCGCGGCTTCATCGGCCGGCGCGCGGTCCGCGTCAATGCCATCCTGCAGCGCCGCCGCCAACGCGCCGCAGCGAAACATCTGCGGAGTCGCGGCGCGCCAGTAGTCGCCGTTTTCCACGGCCGCTTCGATAACGCCATCGCTGACGCGCTTCAACGCATCGGTCACCGGCAACGCCAGCGCCGCGCCGTCACCATGCGCGCGCGCCGCCGCAATCAAACTCTCAATGTCGCGCGCCGCAACGCACGGGCGGGCCGCGTCATGCACCAAAACCCAGTCACCGGCCGCGGCCGGACCGTCGGGTTTAAGCAAGCGGCGCAATGCGTTCAGCACCGTGCGCGCGCGCGATTCGCCGCCGCGGCTGACCGCCAACAACTTGGCATGCGCGAACGGCTGCGCGCGCCACCACCGGTCGCCGTCGCGGATGCCGACGACCACGCCGCTCACCGCCCGGCGCTCGCACAACGCCAACAGCGCGTGGTCGATGACGCGGCGCGGACCCAGCGGCAGGTATTGTTTCGGCCGGTCGAAGTCGCCGCCCATGCGCGCGCCGACGCCCGCGGCCGCGACCACGCCCCAGATGTTGTTCGCGTTTTTCATGCGCGGCAAGTGTAGCAAGGCGGGGGCGGAGCGCGGTTGCGTCGAGGCGGCGGTTTTCCCGACAATGGCGCGGCGCGGCGACGGTGAATTCGCCGCGCAGTTCGCTTTCAAGAAACGCCGCCGCCCACCGTCCGCGCAGCATCGCCACCGTCCGTCGCCTGCACAACATCGCCGCTGACCGTGGGCAGCATCGACACCGTCCGCCGCCCGCCCCCGCCTTCAAGGAACACCGTCATCACCGCGCCCAACCCCGCCCGCATCCGCGACGCCGCCAGTTTGATTCTGCTGCGCGGCCCGGCCGACGACCCGCGCGTGTTGCTCGGCTGCCGCGCCGCGTCCAACCGCTTCGCGCCGGGCATGTATGTGTTCCCCGGCGGCGAGTTGCAACGCGAGGACTTCGCGGCGCGCGCGGCCGGCGCGCTGGACGCGGCCTGCGTCGCCCGCATGGGGGTGCGCGGCGACCGCGCCCGCGCCGAGGCGCTGGCCAAGGCCGCGGTGCGCGAGACGCTGGAGGAAACCGGGCTGATGGTGGGGGTGGACGGTGGTGGCGGGGATTTTGGCGGCCGCGGCGATTTGAGCGATGACGGTGATGTCGACGGTGGTGGCCGCGGCGATTTGAGCGATGACGGTGACGCCGGCGACCGTTGCAATTTGAGCGATGCCGACGGCCGCGGTAACTTGGGTGATGACGGTGACCGTGGTTACCGCGGCGACTCCGGCGACCGTGACAACCCCGGCAATTTAAGCGACCCCGGCTGGCGCGCCATCCAAGCGACCGGCATGCAACCCAACTTGCGCGACTTGACTTACCTCGGCCGCGCGCTCACCCCGCCCGGCATGCCGCTGCGCTACAACGCGCGATTTTTCATGGCCCGCGCGCGCGCCGCGCACGGCGCAGCGGCCGACTCCGATGAACTCAGCGACCTGCAATGGCTACGCCCAAGCGAATGGCGCGCGTTGCCGCTGCTCCCCATCACCGCCTACCTCCTCGACAACCTCCACCCAATCATCCGCCGCGCCACCGCCGGAGAATCATTCATCTACCGCCACAACGGCCGCCACGCGACGGTGGCGTGGCGGTGACGGTGCGCCATCGCCGCCCGCCGCGCAAGGCGGCGTGTACATCTTCCCAGTCGTGCAGTCCGGATTCGCCTTGCTGCCGCGCTTTATGTCGACGGTCGAGTTCGCGTTTTTGCCACTGCGGGAGCGGCATCTGTGCGTTGTCGGCGGCGATGGAATCCCAGATGTCTTCGACCAGCAACAGTTTTTCCGACAACGCCAACTTGTCGACTGCGTTTTTGATTTGTTCGGGCCGCATGGGATGCCTCCGCTTTGGGTTTGAATGGAAAACCGGAACATAGCACAAATATCACCCGCCGCGGTTGAAAATGGGTTTTTAATCGCGCATTATGGGGCGACTTACTTAATCACCGGTAGTTGAGGTATCGCCATGACACGACAAGCGCAAATCGCCGCTCTGCGGAAGGAGTGGGACGAGAGTCCGAGGTGGAAAGACACCGCGCGCGGGTATTCGGCCGAGGATGTGGTGCGGCTGCGCGGCTCGGTACGGGTGCAGCACACCCTCGCCCGGCGCGGCGCGATTCAACTGTGGGCGCTGATTCACGGCGCATCCAAGAAGGGCTATGTGAATTGCTTGGGCGCGCTGACCGCGGGCCAGGCGGTGCAGCAGGCCAAGGCCGGCATCGAGGCGATTTATCTGTCCGGCTGGCAGGTGGCGGCCGACAACAACTCATCCGAGACCATGTATCCGGACCAGTCGCTGTATGCATACGACTCGGTGCCGGCGGTCACGCGGCGCATCAACAACGCGTTCACCCGCGCCGATGAAATCCAGTGGCAGCGCGGCGTCGAGGAGGGCGACCCCGGCTATGTCGACTACTTCCTGCCCATCGTGGCCGACGCCGAGGCCGGCTTCGGCGGCGTGCTCAACGCCTTCGAACTGGCGAAGAACATGATTGCGGCCGGGGCCGCGGGCGTGCATTTTGAGGACCAATTGGCGGCGGTGAAAAAATGCGGCCACATGGGCGGCAAGGTGCTGGTGCCGACCCGCGAGGCGGTGGAAAAATTGATTGCGGCGCGGCTGGCCGCGGATGTCATGGATGTGCCGACCGTGCTGCTGGCGCGCACCGACGCCGAGGCCGCCGGCCTGCTGACCTCGGATGTCGACGAGCGCGACCGCCGGTTCCTCACCGGCGAGCGCACTTCGGAGGGTTTCTTCCGGGTCAAGAACGGCTTGGAGCAGGCGGTGGCGCGCGGCGCGGCGTACGCGCCGTACGCCGACTTGGTGTGGTGCGAGACCGGCACCCCGGACTTGGGCTTCGCGCGCGAGTTCGCGCAAGGCGTGCAAGATGCTTGCCCGGGCCGGCTGCTGGCGTATAACTGCTCGCCGTCGTTCAACTGGAAGAAGAATCTCGACGACAAAACCATCGCGTCATTTCAGGAGCAGTTGGCGGCGCTCGGCTATGTCTATCAGTTCATCACCCTGGCCGGCATTCACAGCATGTGGTTCAACATGTTCGACCTGGCGCACGGCTACGCGCGCGGCGAAGGCATGCGCCACTATGTCGACCGGGTGCAGCAGCCGGAGTTCGCGGCCGCGGAGCGCGGCTACACTTTTGTCGCGCACCAGCAGGAAGTCGGGGCCGGCTACTTCGACGATGTCACCACCACCATCCAAGGCGGCGCATCGTCGGTGACTTCGCTGGCCGGGTCGACCGAAGAGGCGCAGTTTTAAGCGCGTTGTCGATTCGACTGGCGGGGCCGCGGGTTGGTTATGGCGTCGGTCATGGCATCGGCCGGGGCCGGCGGGGTTGAGATGAACGCCGACTTGGTCAGGGAAATCGCCGGCAGTATCTTGGAGGGATTCGACCGTCACTTCTCGCTGTTTCAGGACATCACGCGCGCCGCCAAAGCGCGCTTCGAGGCCGCGGACTGGGAAGGCGAGGACGAAGCGCGGCGCGCGCGCATCGGCTACTACGACCTGCGCGTATCCGAAGCGATTGACAACCTGAACCGCCGCTTCGACTTGGACAATCTCGACGCGCGGTTATGGCGGGACATCAAGCGCTGGTATATGTGGTTGTTATACGACCACAAGCAGCCGGAGTTGGCGGAGAGTTTTTACAACTCGGTGTTCTGCAGATTGTTCGACCGCAGTTATTACAACAACGCGCACATCTTCGTCAAACCCGGCCGCGCCATTGACTACCTCGACATGGACGACCCGGCATACACCGGCTACTACCCGGATGAACATAACTTGCGCGACACCTTCCGCGCCATCTTGCTGAGTTTCGATTTGCGTTTGCCGTGGGAAGACTTGGAGCGCGACTTGAATCTCATCGCCGAGAGTTTCGCGCCGGCGCTGCAGATGGACGCGACGCCGGCGCCGCACCGGCAACTGCATGTGGTGTCGTCGTTATTCTTCCGCAACAAGGCGGCGTATATCGTCGGGCGCGCGCTGGTCGGCGTCGACAGCCAGCCGTTCGTGGTACCGATTCTCATCAACGACGACATGCAGTTGTATGTCGACACCATTCTCACCGAGGCCGATGACTTGGCGTTGATTTTCAGTTTCACCCGCGCTTACTTCATGGTCGACACCGAGGTGCCGTCGGGGTTGATTGCGTTTTTGCAGTCGATTCTGCCGGGCAAAACACGCGCCGATTTATACACCAGCATCGGCTTCCAGAAGCAGGGCAAGACTTTGTTTTACCGCGAGTTTTTGCACCACCTGCGGCATTCCGGCGACAAGTTGGTCGCGGCCCCCGGCATCAAAGGCATGGTGATGTGCGTGTTCACTTTGCCGTCGTATCCGTACGTCTTCAAAGTCATCAAAGACCAATTCGGCACGCCGAAAAACATCGACCGCGCCACGGTGCGGCGACGTTACCGCATGGTCAAGTTGCACGACCGCGTCGGCCGCATGGCCGACACTTGGGAGTTCTCGCATGTGGCGTTTCCGGTGGCTCGCTTCTCGGACGCGCTGCTCGACGAGTTGCGCCGCGAAATCGCATCCAGCATGCACCGCGACGGCGACTCGGTCATCATCCGCCACTTGTACATCGAGCGGCGCATGCTGCCGTTCAACATCTTCATCGACCACGCCGACGACGACATGTTAAGCCGCGGCGCGACCAGTTACGGCAACGCCATCAAGGAACTGCTGGCCGCCAACATCTTCCCCGGCGACATGCTGCTTAAGAACTTCGGCGTCACCCGCCACAACCGCGTGGTGTTCTACGACTACGATGAAATCTGCCGCATGGATGAAATCCGCATCCGCGCCATGCCGGAGCCGAAGACGCCGGAGGAAGAGATGGCGGGCGAGCCGTGGTTTCATGTCGGCGACAACGATTTTTTTCCGCAGCAGTTCGAATCATTCGTCGCCAGTCAGCCGCGGTTTCGGGAAAAGTTTTTAACCCGGCACGCTGAGTTGCTGCAGCCCGCGTATTGGAAACAAGTGCAGGACGACATTCGCCGCCGCAAACGCTCCGATGTGTTTCCATACCAGCAGCACAAACGCTTCTGCCACCGATACCGCGCGCGTTGCGTACTGTTGGCGCGGCGCGCCGATGCCGGCGGGCCGCCGCCTACACCGTTTTAGTGAATTCCGGATAGGCTTCGATGCCGCAGTCAGCCAAGTCCATGCCGTTGAATTCATGCTCGGCGTCGATGCGGATGCCGATGCTCGCCTTCAACGCGCGCCACACCAACCAACTCAAACCGAACACCCACACGAAGATGGTCGCGGCGCCGGCCAACTGACCGAGCAGCGTGGCCTCGGTGTTGGTCAGCGGCACCAACAACAAACCGAACAGGCCGCATACGCCATGCACCGAGATGGCGCCGACCGGGTCGTCGATTTTCAGTCTGTCGAGGCACACGACGCTGAGCGTGACCAACGCGCCGCCGGCCGCGCCGAACACTGTCGCTTGCAATGCGCTCGGGGTCAACGGCTCGGCGGTGATGACCACCAGGCCGGCCAGCGCGCCGTTCAGCAGCATGGTCAAGTCGGCTTTGTGGTAGCGCAGGCGCGCCAGGATGAGCGCGGCCAACGCGCCGGCGGCCGCGGCCGCGTTGGTGTTGAGGAAGACCACGGCCACCGCGTTGGCGCTGTCGATGTCGCCGAGTTTCAGCACCGAGCCGCCGTTGAAGCCGAACCAGCCGAGCCACAGAATCATGGTGCCGAGCGCGGCCAGCGGCATGTTGGCGCCGGGCATGGCGCGCGCGGTACCGTCGGGCGCGTATTTGCCGGCGCGCGCGCCGAGCAGCAGCACCCCGGCCAGCGCGGCCGCGGCCCCCGCCATGTGTACGATGCCGGCCCCGGCGAAATCGCTGAAGCCCAACGCGCCGAGGTTGTACCAACCGAAAAC
The DNA here is from genome assembly GCA_028817405.1 of Gammaproteobacteria bacterium. Lineage (GTDB taxonomy): Bacteria > Pseudomonadota > Gammaproteobacteria > Arenicellales > Poriferihabitantaceae > JAHRAW01. The sequence continues at coordinate 11,225 of JAPPPS010000090.1, read as the reverse complement.
ATCGCCGCCGCCCCAAGTCCACAAGCCTTCCATGGGGTAGATGAAGCCGGTCATCACCACCGCGAAAGCCAGGAACGCCCACAACTTCATGCGCTCGGCGACCGCGCCGGAGACGATGGACATGGCGGTGGCGACGAACACCACCTGAAAGAAAAAGTCGGCCGCGCCGGCGTAAATCGCAGCGCCGCTGAATCCATCCGCACCGTTTTCGCGCGCCGCGAAATCCGCCAACACCGCGTCCGCATCGACCGTACCGATGCCGGCCAGGAACCAGTCGCCGTTGTACATTATCGCGTAGCCGCAGACCAAGTACATGATGCAAGAGACCGCGTACAGCGCGACATTCTTGGTGAGGATTTCGGTGGTGTTTTTGGCGCGCACCAGGCCGGCCTCGAGCATGGTGAAGCCGGCCGCCATCCACATGACCAACGCGCCGCAGACCAAAAAGTAAAAAGTGTCCAGCGCGTATTGGAGATGAAACAAGTTGTTTTCCATGATGCTCTCTCGAAGAGGTTAACCGCCGGGCGGCGGTGACGGTGACGGTGGTGGTGACGGTGACGGTGGTGGCGACGGTGACGGTGCCGGCGACGGTGGTGACGGTGCCGGCCGCGGACCGCGCGTCAATTCAAATCGCGTCGGCGTCTTTCTCGCCGGTGCGGATGCGGATGACTTGCTCGATGTTGTAGACGAACAGTTTGCCGTCGCCGACCTTGCCGGTCATGGCCGAGTTGGTGATGGTCTCGAGCACGCGCTCCAGCATCGAAGATTCCACCGCCACTTCCAACTTCACCTTGGGCAGAAAGTCGACCACATATTCGGCCCCGCGGTACAGTTCGGTGTGGCCCTTCTGGCGGCCGAAGCCTTTGACTTCGGTCACGGTCATGCCTTGCACGCCGACTTCGGACAGCGCCGAGCGCACTTCGTCGAGTTTGAACGGTTTAATGATGGCGACTACCAACTTCATCGTCTTGTCTCCGGCAGGTTGTCCCGCGGTTCGGGAATCATGAACGCATTGTCAACCGCAGCGCATGCATCGCGCGCGCGTCACGACAGTTGCTTCTCGCGGATTTCGTCCAGGGTTTTGCAGTCGATGCACAAAGTCGCGGTCGGCCGCGCTTCGAGACGCTTCAAGCCGATTTCCTCGCCGCAGTTCTCGCAGTAGCCGAAGTCCCCGGAACTTAAATGCGCAATCGATTCGTCGATTTTCTTGATGAGTTTGCGGTCGCGGTCGCGCCCGCGCAACTCCAGCGCCATGTCGGTCTCCTGGCTGGCGCGGTCGGTGGGGTCGGGGTGGTTGGCGGTCTCGTCCTGCATGTGCACCACGGTCTTGGAAGTGTCGCTGCTGAGTTCGGCGCGCCACGCGTTCAAGATGGCTTCGAAATGTTTCAACTGCGGCGCGCCCATGTAAGCCTCGTTCTTGCGCGGCTTATACGGTTTGATGCCGTGGATCAGCAGGTCGGGTTTGGCGGGTTTTCGCTTGCTTGCCATGTTCGGTTGCGGTGTGTCTTGCGGGGTGCGGCGCGCTGGCGCGGTTGGCGCATGGTTGGCGCGCGCGGTAATTTCAAGGCGGAGTTTATAGCGGATATTTCGCCCGGGTGCAAATCGAATCGCCGAATCGCGGGTGAATGCGAGTCAAATTCCGAGACAAACTCCGAGCCAAGCGCCGAGCCAAGCGCCGAGCCAAACTCCGCGGTCAGCGGCGCAGCGCGGCGTTGCAGCGCCAGCAGATGTCGAAGGTGGCGGGGTTGTTCTCAAAGCACACGCCGCACATTCTGTCGTTGGCCGGCGTCGGCCGGTTCTCATACTCGCGGATGGCGCGGCGGGCTTTGGACTCGTCGAAATCGCGCTTGACCCACACCTCCGGATGCGTGACCGGCAAGTCGCCCAAGCCGCCTTGCGCGTTTTGGTTGAACAGTTGGCAAGGCACGCCGGCCTGCGCCAGCAAGTCGACCACCAACTGGCCGTCGATGAGCGACTGCGCGGTGTAGACGCGTCTCATGCGTCCGCCTCCGCGCCGTCGCCGTTGGATGATGTCGGCCACGCGACAATCACCGCATGCACCAGCGTCGCCAGCGGAATGGCGAAGAACACGCCCCACACACCCCACAGCCCGCCGAAGAACAACACCGCGACGATAATCGCCACCGGATGAATGTTCACCACTTCCGAGAACAACAGCGGCACCAGTAAGTTGCCGTCCAACGCTTGAATGATGAGATACGCGGTGACCACATAAATGAAGTCGCTGCTCCATCCCCATTGAAACCACGCGATGAGAATCACCGGAATGGTGACCACCGCCGCGCCGACATATGGAATCAAAACCGACAAGCCGACCAGCACCGCTAACAGCATCGAGAACTGCAAGCCGAAATACGCGAAGCATAAAAAGGTGGCCAACCACACGATAAGGATTTCCCAGAACTTGCCGCGGATGTAGTTGCCGATTTGCAAGTCGACATCGCCCCACACGCGCATCGCCAATTGACTGTCGCGCGGCAGGCGCTCGATGAACCAGTCGAGGATGCGTTCCTTGTCGCGCAGGAAAAAGAAAATCAAAATCGGCATCAAGATTAAATAAATCAACAGCGTGATGATGCTGGCGGCGCCGGACAACGACGATGCAACCACGGCCTGGCCAAGCGCGGTTAATTGCGACCGCAAGCCGCCGATGAGTTCTTCGACTTGCTCGACTGAGAACAACTCCGGGTACTTCACCGGCAATGCGGTCAACGCCGCTTGCCCGCGCGTGAGCATGGACGGAATCTGCCGCACCATTTCGGTGAGTTGGCCGTACAGTGTCGGCAGGAGACCGAACACGATTAACACCACGAACAGCATGAACGCGATGAACACCAGCCACACCGCCACCGGGCGCGGCACATGCAAGCGCGTGAGTTTGCGCGTCAAGCCTTCCAGCAGATAGGCGATGACGATGCCGGCAAGCACCGGCGCCAACATGTTGCCGGCGTAGACGATGACCAACAGCGAGACGACCAACACCAAGGCCAGATAAACGACCTGCGGGTCGGCGAGATGCTGCTTGAACCAGTTGGTGATTTGCTGCATGGCGCGGTTATAACCGATGGGCGTTAGGTTGACGCGCGGTTGGCGTTGGCGGCGGCGATGTTGTCACCGTCACCGTCACCGGCGTTGTCACCGTCACCGTCGATGCTGACTTCATAACTGATGGCCGCGGTTTTTTCCAGCATGCGCGTCACCGAACAGTATTTCTCCATCGACAACGCCACCGCGCGCGTTACCTTGCGGCGGTCGAGCGCCTCGCCGCGCAACCGGTAATGCAAGTGAATGCGCGTGAACACCGCCGGCGTTTGAGATGCGCGCTCGGCCTCGATGTCGATGTCGAAAGCGGTGACGGTCAGGCGCGCTTTGTTGAGAATCGACAATACATCAATGCCGCTACAGCCGCCGAGGCCCATCAGTACCATTTCCATCGGCCGCGGGCCGGTACCGTCACCACCGATGTCCGTCGCGCCGGACAACTGTACGCGCGGTCCATCGCCGGCCGCGGCCGCAAAATTCATCCCGCCGCAGTGCGACAATGTCACCCGCATCACCGTCGCCGCCTCCTTTGCCGCGCCACCAACAACGCCTCGACGAACAGCAGCACCGCCTCGCGCAGTTTGCCGATATACGCTTCGTCACGGTGCGCGCGAATTAAATGCGGCGCACGGCCCGGATGGTAACTGAAAAAGTCGCACCACTTGCGCCCGGTCACCCACAACTGCCCCTGCACCTGCGGCACATGCGCGGCCGGCACGCGCGCCGAATCGCGGTAACCCAAATGCGTCTCCAACATCGGGCATTTGATTTCCAGCAACCCGTCGAAGTTAACCAAACCGTCCGGACTGGCCGCGACCATGCGCGCGTCATCGAGATACACCAAGCCGGTTTGCGCCACCGACACCTTGGCGCAGGATTGGTACGCCGCGCGCGCTTCCGGCTCCAGTTCGATGCCGCGCGCCATCCACTGGTTGGGTTGCGGCGGCGTACGCCCGTCGTGGTATTCGCGCACCAGTTCGTCCAGATACTGCGGCGCGGCCTCGGAGCGGCGGCCGGTGGCGGTGAGGATGCGCTTGAAGTTGGACGCGGTCGGAATGCCGCGCCGCGCTTCAAACCACGCATCCGAGCCTTGCTCGACATCGAGATGCAGCGGCTCGGTGTGGTTAAGTTTTGACGCCGGCGCGTTCATCGCTCAAACAATTCCTGCAGTTTCTCGCCCGGCCGCGGCGCGCGCATCAGTGATTCGCCGACCAAAAACGCATGCACGCCGGCCGCGCGCATGCGCGCAACATCGGCGCGCGCGGCGATGCCGCTTTCGGTCACCACGATGCGGTCACCGGGAATTGCATCGAGTAATTCCAAAGTGGTGTCGAGACGGGTCTCGAAAGTACGCAAGTTGCGGTTGTTGATGCCGATGAGTTTGGCCGGCAACGGTAACGCGCGCGCCAGTTCGGCCGCATCGTGAACTTCCACCAGCGCATCGAGTTGCAACTCGGCCGCCAACTCCGCCAACGAATGCAACTGCGAATCATCCAGCGCCGCGGCGATGAGCAGAACCGCATCCGCGCCCAACGCGCGCGATTCGAATAGTTGATACGCGTCGATGACAAAATCCTTGCGCAGCGCCGGCAACGCGCAGGCGGCGCGCGCCTCGACCAAGTGGCGGTTGCGGCCCTGGAAAAACCCCGAGTCGGTGAGCACCGACAAAGCGGTCGCGCCGTGGTCCGCGTAGTCGCATGCCAAGCGCGCCGCGTCGAAGTCGGCGCGGATAACGCCGCGGCTGGGCGAGGCGTGTTTGATTTCGGCGATGACCGCGGCCCGGCCGGCGCCGAGGTCGCGGCCGATGGCGGCGGCAAAACCGCGCGGGGAATCGCCGACCGATTCCCGTTGAGCGATGGCGGCGCGCAGTTCCTCCACCGGCCGCGCGGCTTTGCAGCGCGCGACATGCGCGGCCTTGGCATCCAGAATGCGCGCGAGAATATCGGCGCCGGCCGCGCTTGCGGCCGCGGCTTCGGTTGCCACTGTCGCCAATTTCGCCGCCGCTTTCATGCTCCCGACTCCGCCGCATCCCCGCCGTCGAGAAAATTCTTCAGCAACTGATGACCGTGCTGGGTGAGAATCGACTCCGGATGAAACTGCACCCCCTCAACCGCGAAGTCGAGATGGCGGATGGCCATGATTTCATCGTCATCGGTCCACGCCGTGACTTCAAAACACTCCGGCAGCGACGCCGCCTCCAACGCCAGCGAGTGGTATCGCGTGGCTTGGAACGGCGTCGGCAGGCCGCGCAAGCAGCCTTCGCCGCGGTGGTGAATCAGCGAGGTTTTGCCGTGCATGAGTCGCCGCGCATGCACCACGCGCGCGCCGAAGGCCTGGCCGATGCACTGGTGGCCGAGGCAGACGCCCAACACCGGCGCGCGCCCGGCCAGCAGTTGCACCGCCTGCACCGACACCCCGGCTTCGTTGGGTGTACATGGGCCCGGCGAGATGGCGAGGTAGTTCGGCGACAGTTGCGCGATGTCCTCGGCGGTTTTGGCGTCGTTGCGCAGCACCGTCGCGGCCTGGCCCAACTCGCCGAAATACTGCACCAAGTTGTAGGTGAAGGAATCGTAGTTGTCGATGAGAACCAACACCGTCATGCCTCCGCGCCGGGCGTCGAATCGCGACCCGGGCCGGGCCGTGCGTCAAGCCCCGGGCCGCGCCCCGAATCCAGCATCAAATCCAGCGGCCGGTGCAGCCCGGCGCCGGCCATGCCGGCGGCGCGCAGCACCGCCCGCCCCTTGTTCATGGTCTCCTCCCATTCGCGCGCCGGCTGCGAGTCGGCGACGATGCCGCCGCCGGCCTGGATATACACGGTGCCGTTTTGGATGAGCGCGGTGCGGATGGCGATGGCGGTGTCCAGGTTGCCGTTCCAGCCGATGTAGCCGACCGCGCCGGAATAAATGCCGCGCTTGTCCGGCTCGACTTCCTCGATGATTTCCATCGCCCGCACCTTGGGCGCGCCGGACAGCGTGCCGGCCGGGAACGCCGCCTTCAACACATCGATGGCGTCCAAGTCGTCGCGCAGCCGGCCGCCGACATTGGAGACGATGTGCATGACATGCGAGTATTTTTCAATCGTCATTTTGTCGGTGACTTTGACCGTGCCGATGCGCGCCACGCGGCCGACATCGTTGCGCCCCAAGTCAACTAACATGAGATGCTCGGCCAATTCTTTCGGGTCCGACAGCAACTCCGCGGCCAGCGCCGCGTCTTCCTGCGCGTCCGCGCCGCGTTTGCGGGTGCCGGCGATGGGGCGGACCGTCACTTCGCCGTCTTCCAGCCGCACCAAAATTTCCGGCGACGCGCCGGCGATGTGGAAGCCGCCGCAGTCGAGGTAATACATATACGGCGACGGATTCAGCGTGCGCAGCGCGCGGTATAAATCCAGCGGCGCGGCCGCGAACGGCAACGCCATGCGCTGCGAAATCACCACCTGAAACACGTCGCCTTGGTAGATGTATTCGCGGCATTTTTCCACCGCGGCCTCGAACTCGGCGCGCGGGAACGAGGAGGTGAAGGCCGGTTCGTCGGCTGCATCGAGCGCGCCGGCTGCATTGGATTGCGTTGCCGCGGCCGCGATGGACTCGGCGCGCGCCGGCAGCACCGTGGCCAAACCGGCAAGCAATTCATCCAGCCGCGCCGCGCCGCGCGCCCAGGCATCCGGGGTGGCCGGGTCGGCATGTACGATGACCGACACCCGCCCGGATAAGTTGTCGAACACCACCACTTCGTCCGACACCAACAGCATGATGTCCGGCGCATCGACCGGCGGCGGCGCGGAGTTGGCGCCGAGATGCGGCTCGATGTATCGCACCGTGTCGTAGCCGAAGAAGCCGACCAAGCCGCCGCTGAAGCGCGGCATGGCGGGGATTTGCGGCACCCGGTGCTGGGCAAGGAAGGCGCGGATTTCCGCCAGCGGGTCGGCGACCGCGGCGGAATGGGTGACGGTGTCGGCGTGGTCACCGGCACCGTCGCCGCCACCGTCGCCGGCACCGGCACCGTCGCCGCCACCGCCATGCTCGATGATGCGCAGATGCCCGGCGCGCACTTCGAGGCGGCGGCGGCACGGCAGACCGATGATGGAATACCGCCCCCACTTCTCGCCGCCGTGCACCGACTCCAGCAGGTAACTGTACCGCCCGGCCGCCAACTTCAAATAGGTGCTGAGCGGCGTCTCCAAATCAGCCAACGCCTCGCGCGCCAGCGGAATGCGGTTGTAGCCGCGCGCGGCGTATTGGTCGAATTGTTCGCGGCTGAGCATGGCGGCGGGCGAAAAACGCAGGCGGAAAACCGCGGCGATAAGCGCGACTATACCACGCGGCGCGACCCTGTCAGTACCCCGGCGCCGCGACGCGGATGCCGGCCCCGGCCGGCGATGACGGTGGCGCGCTCGCCAAGCCGTAAATCAGTTCGAAAGTGACCGCCAACGGTTTGCCCGGCGCGCGCGCCGCGTCCAATGCGTTTTGGTATGCGGCGAAGCGCGCTTTGCCGGTCAGGGTTTTGCGCCGCGCCGCATCGATGTTGGTGAAGCCCTCGGCGCGCAAGTCGGCGTGCAGGGCCGCGGCCGCCGGGTAAGTCACGGTCACCCAGTCGGCGTCGACAATCGGGCGTTGGAAACCGCATCTCAGCAACTCGTCGCCGATGTGGTGCATGTCGAGGAACGGATGCGCATGCGGCGCGTCATCGCCGGCGGCGCGCCACGCGTCGCGCAACTCGCGCAAGGTGTCGGGGCCGAAAGTGCAGAACAACAAACGGCCGCCGGGGGCCAGCGCGCGCAGCATGTGCGCCGGCCACGTGGGCCACGCCAACCACGCGGCTTGCAGGCAGATGATGATGCCGTCGAGACGGTGTTCTTCCGCGGCCGCGGCCGCTGATTCGAGTCGCGCTTGCGCCGCGGCCGGGGATTGCAGCGCGCAGATGCGTTGGGTTTGGATGCCGCGGCCGTGGTTGTCACCGTCACCATCGTTACCACCGTCGCCGGCACCGTCACCGTCGCCGCCACCGTCACCTAAACGCAAATCGCTGCCGGCGCAATCCAGCAGGAGGGCTTGGCGCGGCGGCCGGGGGGTTTTCGTTGAGTCGCCGGCGCCGTTACTTTCGCCGTCGCGGGCACGGTCGCTTTCACCGTCACCGCCACGGTCGCCATCGCCACAGTCACCGTCGCCGCGGTCGCCATCGTTCCCCACCCACCCGGCGGCCCACCGCGCCTCCAGTTCGCGGCGGATGCGCGTCAAGATATAACCCATGCCGGCGCGGCCGCGGTGGCGCGCGCGGCGACTTGCGATTTGCGTTAAATCGAGTTCCAATGCGCTATTCTCGTTGCTCACCCCGCGGCCGGCGCGCGCGACCGCCCGCCGAGCACCGCCGCCGTCACCGCCGCCCGCATGATGCGAATTCTCGACGCCCTCCTGCCGCCGCGCTGCCCGTTGTGTCAGGCGCGCGCCGGGCATGGATTCTGCGCCGACTGCCGGCCGCTGCTGCCGTGGATTTTGGCGGCGTGCGAAGTGTGCGGCGTGGCACTGCCGGAGGCCGCGGCGGCCGGGTCGGGCGTGTGCGGCGCGTGCCAGAAGCGCCGCCCATATTACGACCACGCGCTGATTCCGTTCAAGTACGGCGCGCCGGTGGCGGGGCAAATTCAGGCGTTAAAATACCACGCGCAACTGCGCTACGCGGCCGCGCTCGGCGCGATGATTTGCGCGCGCGCGTGGAAGGACCCGCGCCCGCCGCCGCAGGCGCTGGTGCCGGTGCCGCTGCACCGCCGCCGCCTGCGCCAGCGCGGCTTCAACCAGTCGCTGGAAATCGCCCGCCGGGTCGGCGCCGAACTCGGCCTCGAAGTCCGCCACAAGTTGCTGGCGCGCATCCGCCACACCGCCCCGCAAACCGCCCTGAGCCGCACCGAGCGCCGCCGCAATGTGCGCGGCGCGTTCCGCGCGCCGCCCGCGGCCGCGTTGCCCGCGCATGTCGCGCTCATCGACGATGTCGTAACCAGCGGCAGCACCGCCAACGCCGCGGCCCGCGAACTCAAACGCGCCGGGGTGCGCACGGTCAGCATCTGGGCCGCGGCCAGGGCCGGGGGCTGACTTGCGCGCAGCAGTCATGAAAACCGCGCATCGTGACGGGGAATGTCGCGACGGCCAGGGCCGCGCCGGCGGGGCCAATTAAATTATCGCGACCATTGTGGTATTTTTAAGCGCCGGCGAGTTCGCCAGTTCAGCGGCACGGCAAGCGCGCCGCGGTCGCCGAGCGCAAGAGGAAACCTTGATGAAAGAAAAAGTCGCCATTCACCGCGCCGATTGTCTCCAATGGCTGGAGCAAACGGCGGCGGACATCGACCTGACTTTTCTTGACCCGCCGTTTAACCAAGGCCGGTTCTACCGTCATTTTGACGACCGTCAGGATGAAAAAACTTACTGGAAATGGATGACCGATATTCTGGCGTTGCTGCGCGGGAAAACCTGCGCCGGCGGCGCGGTGTATTTTATGCAGCGCGAAAAAAACGCCGAGTTCGTTTTAACCGCGCTGAGAAAAACCGGATGGACTTTCCAGAATTTAATCATCTGGAAAAAAATGGCCTCGGCGGTGCCGTGCGCCAACCGTTTCGGCAAGCACTACCAGATTATCGCCGCGGCCACCAACGGGCCGCGGGCCAAGATTTTCCACCGTTTGAGAATCGACCCGCCGCTGCCGCCCAACCACAAACAGCGCCGCGAAAACGGCGTGTTCGTCACCGATGTATGGGACGATATCCGGGAACTCACCTCCGGCTACTACGCCGGCGGCGAGCCCATCCGAACCGACGAAGGCGAGAGGTTTCACAAGCAACAAGCGCCGGTGGCGTTGCTGGCCAGAATTATTCTCTCGTCATCCAACCCCGGCGACACCGTGCTGGACCCGTTCGCCGGCACCGGCACCACTTTGGTCGCCGCATCGCAACTGAACCGCCACGCGGTCGGCGTGGAAATCGACCCGGCCAACATCGAATGCATCAAAAACCGCGTCGCGCATGTCCGCCCGGATGACAGCGTAAAAAAACACTACCACTACTACCGCCACACCCAAGGCATCGAGAAAATTTGGGGCGCGCCGGCGCGCGAGTTTAAGCAAACACCGTCGAACACATCGGCGGGCAGGGCGGATATCGCCGACTGGAGAAACCGAAGTGACAGCGTCCGCATACCATCTGTTTGAGGACCTGTACCAAAGGAGAAGGAATCTCGCCAAGCAGTCCATCAAGGCCGACAAACTGGCTTTGAAAGACGCGCTGGTCGCCTGCGTCGGGGGCCGCGGGAAATTCCCCGACATGGTATTGCGGGTCAACCACGGCGACCCCGATTTCAGCGGCGGGGAGTTGATAGAAATCAAGGATGCGGAGACCAGTTACAACATCGCGCCGTTCAATTCCACCATTCCAACCGGCGTCAAACGGATGGCGGAAGTCGCGAAGCAGGGCGGCGGCCTCTACAACAAACTCCAAAAAACCGAGGGCGACCCGCATAAAAACCCGTTGCGAGAAGTGTATTACCTCATCCGCGGCATGAAAAATGGGCGAACCAAAGTGTGCTTGGTGCACGGTTTATTTTTCGAGACCATCACGGTTGACGAAAACATTAAAGGCACGGTGGCCCAGGCGGTCGCGGAGGCCGCGCAAGACAGCCATGGACTCGACGATGCGGCGCTTCAGCAAGCGTCAAAAACCATCGCCGCGCTTAATTGGAAACAGGAACACATGAGCAAAACCAGAATCACCCCCGGCGCGGCGGTCGGCATTAGATACCGCACCATGGCCGGGGCGGTTGCGGACGCCAACATTTTGAACCGGGGCAAATACCCGCAAATCAAAGACGACACATTGAACATGATTGTCCCCGCCCATGCCTCCGCGCAAGGCGCGGCCGCCGATGCAAAAGCGGCGCAAACCGCGCTCATGGAAAAAGCGTTTGAAGTCGGCAAAGGCAAACTCCCCACCAACATCAGCGTTTTCGAAATGAAGCATCTGCTCAACGGGCCGTTTGTTGTTTTTCAAGCGCCGTTGTGATGCATCTGTTGCACTGCAGTTTCACCGTTGAACCCGCCGTCGCCTGAGCCACCGCCGCCATCATGACCTCCGCGCCCGCCATTTCCGGATTGCGCGCCGCGGCGGTGCGGGTGATTGTGCCGTT
>JAPPPS010000007.1 GCA_028817405.1 Gammaproteobacteria bacterium | reverse complement strand
TACGCTTCCTTATTCCTCAACCGCACGGAATGACGGCCCCCGGCATTTTCCGGCCATCGCCGGCGCTTCGCGCCGGTACTGTACTTAAATACCCTGGACTCCGGTTGCCACCGGAGTGGCAGTGGCGGGGTCAATCTAACGATGCCAAAACTTCTTCGAGGCGTGTTTTGGCGTGGCCGAAAAACATGCGGGTGTTGTCGCGGAAGAACAGCGGGTTTTCGACTCCGGCGTAGCCGCTTGCCAGACTGCGTTTCAGCACGATGACGCGGCGCGCGCGCCACACTTCGATGACCGGCATGCCGGCGATGGGACTATCCGGGGTGTCCAGCGCCGAGGGGTTGACGATGTCGTTTGCGCCGACCACCAGCGCCACATCGGTGTCGTCCATGGCGGCGTTGACTTCCTCCATTTCCCGCACGATGTCGTACGGCACTTGCGCTTCGGCTAACAGGACATTCATGTGGCCCGGCATGCGCCCGGCCACCGGGTGAATGCCGAAAGTCACGGTCGCGCCGCGTTCGCGCAGGCGGCCGGTCATGGCGGAAATCGGATGCTGCGCGCGCGCCACCGCCATGCCGTAACCCGGCACCACCAGCACCGATTGCGCCTGGCCCAACAACGCGGCCACGGCCGCGGCGTCGATAGCGGTGGCCTCGGCGGCCGGGTCGCCGCCGGCCGCGGTTACGGCCGCGGGGGCCGCACCGGTACCGCCGCCAAAACCGCCGGCGATGACGCTCAAAAACCGCCGGTTCATGGCCCGGCACATGATGTAACTGAGGATGGCGCCGCTGGAGCCGACCAACGCGCCGGTGACGATAAGGAGGTCATTCGCCAGCACGAAGCCGGTGGCGGCCGCGGCCCAGCCGGAGTAACTATTCAGCATGGAAATCACCACCGGCATGTCGGCGCCGCCGATGGCGACCACCATGTGCGCGCCGAACAGCAGCGCCAGCGCGGTCATGATGAGCAGCGGCGGCAGCGCATCGGGCGCGGCCGCGGTGGCGAATTCCACGCCGAGCCAGACGCACGCCAGGCCCAGGGCGGCGTTCAGCCAGTGGCGCGCCGGCAGGGTCAGCGGCGCGCTGCTGATAATGCCCTGCAGTTTGCCGAAGGCGGCCACCGAGCCGGTGAAGGTGACCGCGCCGATGCCGACGCCGAGGTAGATTTCGACCGCGTGGATGGTGCGCTCGACGCCGCTGTATTGCGCGCCGCCGCCGGCCAGGAAGGTGGCGAAGCCGACCAACACCGCCGCCAGGCCGACGAAACTGTGCAGAATTGCGACCAGTTGCGGCATCGCGGTCATCGGGACGCGCAGCGCCACCGCGCAGCCGAGCGCGCCGCCGGCCGCCATCAGCAGCGCGATGAGCGCGAATTGCCCGGGGCCGGTGACCGCGCCGCTGAGCAGCGTGGCAGCCAGCGCCAGCGCCATGCCGGCGATGCCGCACCAGTTGCCGCGGCGCGCGCTGCGCTGGTGGCTCAAGCCGCCGAGGCTGAGAATGAACAGCACCGCGGCGACCAAATACGCGGCGTTGACCATGCCTTGGGGAATCATGGGGCTAACTGGACGGTGCGGTGGGCGGGGCGGCCACGACGGCCGAGGCGGCGAAGGACGCTGGACTCCGGCGGTCGCCGGAGTGGCGGGTGGGGCCGGCGCCGGGGTGGTGGGTGGGGCCGGCGCCGGGGTGGCGGGCGATGTCACCGTCACCGGCGCGGTGGTGGGTGACCGTCGACGGAAAATTGTATGAATTAACAAACATATCCGCGGTTTATTTATGGAACATCTTCAACATGCGGTGCGTGACCAAAAAGCCGCCGGCGATGTTGATGGAGGCCAGCAGCAGCGCGAACAGTGCCAGGATGCGCCAGTCGGGGGCTGCGGCCAGCAGCAGCGCGCCGATGACGATGATGCTACTGATGGCGTTGGTGACGCTCATCAGCGGCGTGTGCAGGGCCGGGGTGACGCGCCAAATCACCTGCCAGCCGACGAAACACGCCAGCACGAACACGGTGAAATGGCCCATGAACGCCGCCGGCGCGACCGCGCCCACGGCCAGCACCGCGGCCGCGCCGATGGCCGCGGCGGCCACGGTCGCCAGGCCGCGGCGGCGGATGCCGGGCCGGGCGACGGTTGGGGTTTTGGCGGCGGCCGGGGAATCGGCGGCCGGGGGCGGGGGAGCGGTGGTTTTGGGCGCGGTCGGCGCGGTTTTGCCTGTGGCCGGGGACGCGCCCGGCGGCGTTGGCATCGACGGTTGCGGTTTTGCCGATGCCGCCGCGGTCGGTGATGGCGCGGCCGCGGCCGGGGCGGGTTTCGGCGAAGGCGTCGCGGCCGGCGGAGGCCAAGTCACCTCCCCGCGATGCGCCACGGTACACCCCCGAATCACCTCGTCGTCCAGATTCACCGCCAGTTCGCCGTCCTTGCCGGGCGTGAGCGCGGCGAGTAAATGCCCGATATTTGCGGCGTATAACTGGCTGGCTTGGGCCGGCATGCGCGCCGGCAAATCGGTGTAGCCGATGACCGTGACGCGGTGCCGGACGACCGCCTCGCCGGTCACCGTCAACGCGCAATTCCCGCCTTGCTCGGCGGCCAAATCCACGACCACGCCGCCGCTTGGCATCGCCGCCACCATGTCGGCGGTGATGAGTTTCGGCGCGGGTTTGCCCGGCACTAACGCGGTGGTGATGATGATGTCGACCTCGCGCGCCTGCTGCGCGAACAACGCCATTTCCGCTTTGAGGAATTCCGCGCTCATCACCTTGGCGTAGCCGCCTTGGCCGCTGCCGTCGGCGTCAAAATCGCCGGCCACGCGCAGCGGTTCGGCGCGCAAACTGGCGATTTGCTCGGCCACTTCCGGGCGGGTGTCGAAGGCGCGCACCACCGCGCCGAGGCTGACCGCGGCGCCAATCGCCGACAGCCCGGCCACGCCGGCGCCGATGACCAACGCTTTGGCCGGCGGAATGCGCCCGGCCGCGGTGCTCTGGCCCGCGAAAAACCGCCCGAAATGCCGCCCGGCCTCGATGACCGCGCGGTAGCCGGCGATGTGCGCCATCGACGACAGCGCGTCCATGTTCTGCGCGCGCGAGATGCGCGGCACCGCGTCCATGGCGATGACCGTGGCGCCGGCCGCGGCGAGTTGTTTCAGCGCGTCTTGGTTTTGCGCCGGGTAAAAAAAGCCGATGAAGGTTTTGCCGGCGGTCAATCGCGCCGCTTCCTCGGGCCGCGGCGGGCGGACTTTGCAAACCAGTTGCGCCTGCGTCCATAGCGCGTCGGCGTCGGCGACGGTCTCGGCCCCGGCGTTTTGGTAGTCGGCGTCGGCGAATCCGGCCGCGGCCCCTGCGCCGCGCTCGACCAATACTTCATGGCCAAGCGCGCGCAGGAACTCGACTTGCGCCGGCACGCACGCCACGCGGGTCTCGCCGGCGTCGGTTTCTTTGGGAATGCCGATTTTCATGGGGTGTCGTTGCGCGCGGGGGTTGCGGTTGTCGTCGGTTGCTGCCGGCCGCCGTTGTTGCGGCGGGCGGTTATTCTACTCCAACGGCGGGCGGCGGTTGGCGATTGACTTAAGGGTTTTTATGGCGCAAACTCCGGGCAATTCGATTTCAGCCGACAACCGCCCCCAACTCCCGCCCCCAACCTCAACCGCGCCGCCGCCATGCCTGACAACGCCTCCGCCCCCGAAGACCCGCAGCGTGTAGCCGAAGCGCAAGCCTCGTATCGGGAAGATTTTGACCCGGCCGTGGCCGGCGTTCATGCCTTCGACCGCCTGCAGAAAGCCGACTTCACGCCCGACCAGGCGGAAAGCGTGGTGCTGACGGTGCGCGAGTTGGTCGGCGATTTGGCGACCAAGAACGACATCGTGCGTTTGGAAGCGAATATGGCGACCAAGGATGATTTTTTGGCGTTGAAGACCGAAATCGCCGAATCTAAAAACGAACTGAAGACCGAAATCGCGGAATTCCGGAGCGAAATCAAAACCGAACTGCACTCCGAAATCGCCGGTGTCAGAGGTGAATTGAAAACCGAAATCGCTAAACTCCGGGGCGAATTCAAAGCCGATTTGAAAACCGAAATCGCCGGCGTCAGAGGTGAATTGAAAACCGAAATCGCCGGCGTCAAAGGTGAATTGAAAACCGAAATCGCTGAACTCCGCAGTGAATGCAGGACGGAGTTCGATGCCATCAAAAAATCTATGGTCACCAAAGGAGACCTCGCCCAAATGCAGGTCCGCCACACCATGTGGACGGTCGGCATCATCGCCGGCATCCTTCTGGCCGGCCTGGGCATCGCCACCACTGTCATCATCGCCGCTATGATGCGGTTGGTCGCTTGATTGTCGCGGCGCGCCGCAAAACGCCCATGTCCAACAACGCCGACATCATCAAACACGACTTGAGAGCCGAAATCTCACGCTTGAGGTCGGATGCCAAAATCGACTTGGCGACCGTAAAAAGCGAACTGCGAACCGAAATCGCGAAAACCAAGAGCGAATTGAAAATCGAAATGGCGGAACGCTGCCCCCGCAAGCCGAAAGGCAATTCGATAGATAAGACGATTTTTTGGGGGGCGATATTCAACGCTGTTGGCGTCATCAGCATACCCAGCGTTGCCGCCGCCATCGTCGCTTTTATTTTATGATGCAGTCATCCGCCGGCTGACCGGTCGTTAATGTCGCGGCGGTTTCCCCGTCCATGTTAAACTCCCCCCAATCGCATCGCCAACTTAATCGGAGGTGGCCGAATGAATGAGCGAATTTTGCGCCGCGCCGGCGTTCCCAGCCGCCGTGCCGGTGTTCCCAGCCGTTGTGCCGGCGTTCCCAGCCGTTGTGCCGGCGTTCCCAGC
The DNA here is from genome assembly GCA_028817405.1 of Gammaproteobacteria bacterium. Lineage (GTDB taxonomy): Bacteria > Pseudomonadota > Gammaproteobacteria > Arenicellales > Poriferihabitantaceae > JAHRAW01. The sequence goes on along the minus strand of JAPPPS010000007.1, from coordinate 124 downwards.
CGTTGTGTTGTTGTCGCAATCGTCGCCGTCGCCGCGCTTTTTGCGGTGTGGTTTGCCGCCCCCGCCGCCGCGCAGACTTTGGAAATTGAGCCGCGGCCGCGGATGAGTGATTCTTCGGCGACGG
>JAPPPS010000113.1 GCA_028817405.1 Gammaproteobacteria bacterium | reverse complement strand
CAATCCGCGCCGGCCCGGCCTCGTCACGGTGAAAGCCCAGCAAAAAAACCCCGTCCTCCGACACCCGCACCGCCCGCCCGTCCACCGTCACCACCGCCCCCGGCACCGTGCGCGCGATGAGCAAGCCGCCTTGCACGGCTTCGCCCTGGAGTTCCAACGCCGGGGCCGGGGCCGGCGCCGCGGCCGCGGCTAACAACACCGTCGCCACCGCGGCCCGCAGCACCGTCACCTCACGCCTCCTCAACCTTGCGCCACACGCTGGCTAACCACGGTTGCTGCGCGCGCGGTAGGCCGGCCGGCCGGTAGTAATGGCGGACTTCCGTAAAGCCGGCAGCGGTGACGAAATCGCGCCAGTGCGCCCAGTCGTGGTACGCGCCGTAGCGCTCGCCGTGCCAGCCCTCGCGGTTGTCGCCGCGCGGGTTGGAGGCGAATAAAACGCCGCCGGGTTTGAGGGTCTCGCGCAATTCCTGCAGCACCCGCGGCAGCGCCCGGGCCGGCACATGAAACAGCGAGGCGTTGGCGAACACGCCGTCAAAATGCGCGGCCGGCAAGTCCAACTCCAGAAAATCTTGCAGCAGCACTTCAAAGCCGGCGGCGCGCGCCATGGCCGCGAATTCCACCGCGCCGTCGAGGCCGACCGGCGCATGCCCGCGGGCTTTGAACGCGCGCAAATCGCGGCCCGGCCCGCAGCCGAAATCCAGGATGCGGCACGGCGGTGGCGCGGCGATGGCGTCCAGCAGCGCGTCGATGTTCTGGCTGACATCGTGCTCCCAAGTGCCGTCGCGGAAGCCGGCCGCGTGCGCGTCGTAGTGCCGCAAGGTGGCGCGGGTGACGGCGAACAGGTCGGCATCGGCGGGGGCGGCGTCGACGGCGACGGCGGCGCGGGCCGCGGCGGCGGGTGGCGGGTTATCGGTCACCGGTGGAGCGGCGGGCGTGGGTTAGGCGGGAAAGGGTGGGGAGCGCGCAACGGCGAGGCGCGATAATATCATAGCGGCGCGGTTTGCCGGGTCGCCGGGACGGGGATGGCGAACGCGGCCGGGGTCGCCGCCGGTTGGCGCCGGCGTACCGGTGCGGTCGCCACCCGCCGGTTTGCCGCAAAAAGCGATACAATCGCGCGAAATTCGGCGCGATAATGGCGCGAAATCAGCGCGGAAATTTCGCCGCAACCGTCGCCGGACCCACCGTCACCTCACCGTCGCAACTCCGCGCAACATCGCCGGACCCACCGTCACCCCACCGTCGCAATTCCGCGCAACATCGCCGCCCACCGTCACCCCGCCGCCGCTCCACACCCATGGCCAAACTCGACATCCTCGTCTACCCCGACCGCCGCTTGCGCCAGGTGGCGCGGCCGGTGACGGTGTTTGACGCCGCCCTCAAACAACTGGTGGACGACATGGCGGAGACCATGTATGCCGCGCCGGGCATCGGCTTGGCGGCGGTGCAGGTGAATGTGCCGAAGCGCGTGGTGGTGATGGATTTGTCGGCCGAGCGCAACGCCTTGCGGGTGTTCGTCAATCCGGAATTGTCGGACGCGGCCGGCTACGCCGAGACGCAGGAGGGCTGCCTGTCGGTGCCGGGGATTTTTGAGACCGTGCAGCGCGCCGCGACGGTGACCATTCACGCGCAGGATGTCGCCGGCAAAGCGTTCACGGTGGCCGCCGATGAGATGTTAGCGGTGTGCATTCAGCACGAAATTGACCACTTGAACGGCAAGGTTTTTGTCGATTATTTGTCGCGCATGAAGCAAGAGCGCATCGCCAAAAAACTGCGCAAGGAGCAGGCCGCGCTGTCGGCCGCTTGATTCGTCGCCGCCGCCGCTGTCGTCGCCGGTTTTGCGCGAGATTTTTCGCCGCCGCCCACCGTCCCTCCTCCCGATGTCGTTGCGCGTTGTGTTCGCCGGCACCCCGGCGTTTTCGCTGCCCACCTGGCGGGCGTTGCTGGCCGCCGACGGGGTCGAGGTGGTGGGCGTCTACACCGGCCCAGAGCGTCGCGCCGGGCGCGGCCGGGCGCCGCGCATGAACGCGGTGAAGGAGGCGGCGTTGGCCGCGGGGGCGGTGACGGTGGATGGCGCGGGGGCGGTGACGGTGACGGACGGTGCGGCGCAAAAATTGGCGGCGGTGACGGACGGTGCGGCGCGAAAAATATCGCCCCAAATGTCGCCGAAAATACCGATTTTCCAGCCGGAATCCCTGCGCGATGAAGCGGCGGTGGAAGCCCTGCGGCGACTGCGCCCGGACCTCATGGTGGTGGTCGCGTTCGGCTTGTTGCTGCCGGCCGCGGCGCTGGCGATTCCGCGACTCGGCTGCGTCAATTTGCATGCCTCGCTGCTGCCGCGGTGGCGCGGCGCGGCGCCGATTGCGCGCGCCATCGAGGCCGGCGATGCGGTCAGCGGCGTTTCCCTGATGCAGATGGACGCGGGCTTGGACACCGGCCCGGTGTTGGCGGCGGCGCGCGTGGGCATCGGCGCACACGACACCGCGGGCGATTTGCACGACAAATTGGCGGAACAAGCGGCGCGGTTGCTGGCTGAAAACTTGCGCCCACTCGCGGCCGGCGAACTCACCGCCACCCCGCAAGACCAAGCCCGCGCCTGCCACGCCCCCAAGTTAACCAAGGCCGAAGCGCAACTGGACTGGCGGCGCAACGCGGTGGCGTTGGAACGCCAAGTGCGCGCGTTTCAGCCGTGGCCGGTGGCGTTTGCGGAGGTCGGCGGAGTCGGCGGCCTGCGGCTGCGGGCGTTGCGGGCCGCGGTCGGCGCGGCTCCGGCCGGCGCGCGGCGCGGCGAAATCGTGGCCGCAAACGCGGACGGCATCGTCATCGCGGCCGGGCGCGGCGCGCTGACACTCACTGTAGTACAGCGGCCCGGCGGCCGCGCAATGACCGCCGGCGACTTCCTCAACGGCGCGAAAATCACGGTGGGCATGCGCTGCGCGGTTGCGGCTGATGGCGCGGCCGGCGACGCCAAAACCGCGACTGGCGACACCGCGGAAACCGTCGTCGCGGAAACCGTCGCCGCCGAATCCCCGACGACACCGTGACCCAGCCAAACCTGCAGATGCGCGCGGCCCAAGTGGCGCTGGAAGTGGTCGACCGCGGTCGCTCGTTGGACGAGGCGTTGGCGGCGCAACCGGCCCCGGCATCGCCGCGCGAGCGCGCGCAACTGCGCGAAATCGCCGCCGGCGGCTGCCGCCACTACCACTACTTCGACGCCCTGCTGGCCGGCCTGCTGCGCAAGCCGTTCGACCGCGCCGGGCGCGTCGCGCACTTCCTGCTCATCAACGCCTGCCACCAAATCGAGTGCATGCGCACGCCCGACCACGCGGCGGTCAGCGAGGCGGTGAGCGCGGTGGCCGGCGGCCGCCACGCCTGGGCGGCGGGCATCATCAACGCGGTGCTGCGCAACTTTCTGCGCCGGCGCGCGCAACTGAAACGCGACTTGGAGAGCGCGGCCGGCGCGGCTGAATCCGGTGACGGCGACGGTGACGGTGGCGGTGACGGTGCCGGTGGCGGTAACGGTGACGGTGGCATCGACGACAGCGCGGCCGCGGCCTGGTTTGCGGTACCGGTGTGGTTCTACCGCGCCATCCGCGCGCACTGGCCCGCGCATTTCCGCGCCATTCTCGATGCCGGCAACCGCAAGCCGCCGCTGACCTTGCGCGTCAACCGCCGCCGCATCAGCCGCGATGCCTATCTCGCGCAACTCGCGGCCGCCGGCATCGACGCGCAGCCGACCGCCGACAGCGCCTTGGGCGTCACCTTAACCGCGCCGTTGCCGGTGGCGCGCATTCCCGGTTTCGCCGACGGCCTGGCGTCGGTGCAGGACGAGTCGGCGCAGTTGGCGTTGGCGGCGTTGGACTCCGCGCTACCGTCACCCGGCGGTGGGCGGGTGTTGGATGCCTGCGCCGCCCCCGGCGGAAAAACCGGTCTGCTGCTGGAAGCCGGCGCGAATGTGGTGGCGGTGGATTTGCCGGCGCGCGTTGCGGCGTTGCGTGATAATTTATCTCGACTTGGTTTTGCTGACGGTGAAAGTAGCCGCGACGATGGCGATGGCGATGGGGATGGGGATGCCAATATCGAAACCGCCGCCGAGGCCACGGTTATTGCCGGCGATTTAACCAACCCCGGCGCGTGGTGGGACCGCCGGCCATTCGCTTGCATCTTGTTGGATGTACCGTGCAGCGGCAGCGGCGTCATCCGCCGGCACCCGGACATCAAGCACCGTCGCCGCGCAAGCGACATCGACAAATTCGCCGCGCAGCAACGCCAACTGCTCGCGGCCGCGTGGCGTTTGTTGGCGGAAGGCGGCGCGCTGTTGTATGTTACTTGCTCGATTTTGCCGGCCGAGAACGATGCGGTGGTCGAGCAATTCACCGCGCAACAAAACGATGCCGCAGTGCAAACTCTCGACGCGCCGACGGGACTCGCCACAACTTTCGGTGTGCAACGGTTGCCCGGTGTTCACCCCGGCGACGGTTTTTACTTTTGCCGCTTGAATAAAATCGCGCCGGAAATCGCGACTAAAACCGCGACTAAAACCGCGACAAAAACCGCGGCCGAAACGACGCCAAACCCCCCCGCCGCCGCTTAAACTATCCGCCATGAAAATCATCATTCTCGGCGCCGGCCAGGTCGGCGCGTCCACCGCGGAAATTCTCTCGCGCGAGGACAACGACATCACTTTGGTCGACCACAACACCGAGGTGTTGGACGCGCTCGCCGACCGTCTCGACATCCGCGTGGTGCCGGGCAAGGCGTCGTCGCCGGAAGTGCTGGTGCAGGCCGGGGTCGAAGATGTCGACATGCTTCTCGCCGTCACCAACAGCGACGAGACCAACATGATTGCCTGCCAAATCGCGCATTCGCTGTTCAACACGCCGACCAAAATCGCGCGCGTGAGGTCGCCGGATTATCTCGCGCAGCCGGGGTTGTTTTGCAACGGCGCGATTCCCATCGATGTCATCATCAGTCCGGAGCAAGTGGTCACGGATGAAATCCTGCGTCTCATCGAACACTCCGGCGCGCTGCAAGTCATCGACTTCGCGGACGGCAAGATTCGCCTGGTCGGTTTGCGCGCGTATTTCGGCGGCGCGTTGGTCGGCAAGGAACTCAGCGAACTCGCCAACCACTTGCCGGCCAGCCATCCGCGCATCGCCGCGATTTACCGTGGCGAGCGCGCCATCATTCCCAACGGCAAAACCGTCATCGAAGTCGACGATGAAGTGTTCTTCATCGCCACCCGCGACGACATCAGCGCGGTGATGCAAGAGTTGCGCCGTTCCAAAGAAATCGGCCACCGCGTCATCATCGCCGGCGCCGGCAACATCGGATTTCGTCTCGCGCAATCGCTGGAACAAACCGGCTTTCAAGTGAAACTCATCGAGCGCGATGCCGAGCGCGCGCGCCGCGTGTCCGAACAACTGGAAGATACCGTGGTGCTGCAAGGCGACGCCGCGGATGAAGAATTGTTGCGCGAAGAAAACATCGACGCGATGGAGTTGTTCTGCGCGCTGACCAACGAAGACGAAGCGAATATCTTGTCGGCGTGGTTGGCGAAACGACTCGGCGCGCGCCGCACCATGGCGATTGTCAACCGCGCCGCGTATATCGACTTGGTTCAAAGCGTGTTGGACATCGCCATCTCGCCACGGTTGGCGACGGTGAGCGCGCTACTGTCGCATGTGCGGCGCGGCGATGTCAAAGCCGCGCATTCATTGCGGCGCGGCTTGGCCGAAGTCATCGAGGTGGTCGCGCACGGCGACCGCAGCACTTCCAAAATCGTCGGCCGCCCGTTGCGCGGCGTCAAGTTGCCGCCCGACGCCACCATCGGCGCGGTCATGCGCGACGACAAACTGCTGGCATTGGACGGCGACAGCGTGATTGAAGAAGGCGACCATGTGGTCATCTTCGTCACCGACAAAAAACGCATCACGGAAGTGGAAAACCTGTTCCAAGTGTCGGCGGCGTTTTTTTAATACCGCTTGCGGTTCGCCGCGCACACCCACCGTTCACGATTCATGCGCCACCTAACCGCGCTTAAAATCCTCGGCATCTTGTTGATGCTGTTCAGCGTCACGCTGATTCCGCCGCTGGCGTTTGCGACGCTCAGCGGCGACGGCGCGCTGTTGCCGTTTGCGCTGGCGCTGGCGCTGAACTTGGCGGCCGGGGCCGCGTGCTACTGGCCGCTGCGGCATGAACCCGGCGACTTGCGCATCCGCGACGGCTTCGTGGTCGTGGTGTTGTTCTGGACCGTGCTGTCGGCGTTCGGCGCGCTGCCGTTTTTGTTGCTGCGCGAACCGGCCATCGGCGTGGTCGATGCGTTGTTTGAATCGATGTCCGGCCTCACCACCACCGGCGCGACCATACTCACCGGCATCGACGACCTGCCGCTGTCGATTCGCTACTACCGTCAGCAACTGCAATGGCTCGGCGGCATGGGCATCGTGGTGTTGGCGGTGGCGGTGATGCCGATGTTGGGCGTCGGCGGCATGCAGTTATACCGCGCCGAAACTTCCGGCCCGGTCAAGCACAACAAACTCACGCCGCGCATCACCGAAACCGCGAAAGGTTTATGGTTGATTTATTTCAGCCTGACCGTCGCCTGCGGCTTGGCGTACTTCTTCGCCGGCATGAATTGGTTTGATGCGTTGAGTCACGCCTTCTCCACCATCGCCATCGGCGGCTTCTCAACTCACGATGCCAACCTCGGCCACTTCAACAACAACGCGGTCAACGCTGTTGCCATCGTGTTCATGCTGTTGTCCGGCTTAAACTTTGCGCTGCACTTCACCGCGTTGCGCTCGCGCAATGTCGCCGCATACTTGCGCGACCCGGAAGCGCGGGTGTATTTCGCGTTGGTCGCCGCGTTGTTGGTGGTCAGCGTCACGGTGTTATTGCGTTATCAAGTGTTCGACCGTGCTGCCGACAACTTGATGCAAGGCGCGCTGCAAGTCGTGTCGCTGGTCACCACCACCGGTTTTACCACCACCGACTTTTCCATGTGGCCTTCGTTCCTGCCGGTGATGTTAATCCTCGCCGGCTGCGCCGGCGGCTGCGCCGGCTCCACCGCCGGCGGCATGAAAATCGTGCGCATGATTCTCCTTTATAAACAAGGCGCGCGCGAGATTTCCAAACTGGTCCACCCCAGCGCGCTGATGCCGGTCAAACTCGGCGGCAAACCGGTGCCGGAACATGTCATCAACGCGGTATGGGGATTTTTGTCGCTGTATATTTTGAGTTATGTGCTGCTGTTGCTTTTGATGTTGGCAAGCGGCGCCGACCCGGTCACAGCATTCTCGGCCGTCACCGCCTGCCTGAACAACTTAGGCCCCGGCCTCGGCGATGTCGCGCACAACTACGCCTCCATCACCGCCATGGGAAAAATCGTTCTCACCTTCGCCATGCTCCTCGGCCGCCTCGAACTGTTCACGCTGTTAGTCCTATTCACGCCGGTTTTTTGGAGAGGTTGACGGTCACACCGGTCACCGCCGCGGCGCCTCGCCGCGCAACGGGGGCGATAATCGGGCATAATCGCCGTTAATGCCGATGATTTGTTATGCCATGAACTCTGCCGTTGTTCTTTCTTGCGAGGCCGCCGCCGCCGACGCCGATATTGGGTTGTTGCGGCGTAGCGCGCGTGATTTTGCGGCGCGGGAAATCGCGCCGCGGGCCGCGGATATCGACCGCGCGAATGAATTCCCGGCCGATTTGTGGCCGAAGTTGGGCGCGATGGGGTTGCTCGGCATCACCGTGCCGGAACGCGATGGCGGCGCCGGCATGGGCTATCTCGCGCACATCGCCGCGATGGAGGAAATCAGTTGCGCCTCGGCGTCGGTGGGCTTGAGTTACGGCGCGCATTCCAACTTGTGCGTCAACCAAATCCGCTTGAACGGCGATGCCGCGCAGCGCAAAAAATACTTGCCGCGGTTAATCAGCGGCGAACACATCGGCGCGTTAGCGATGTCCGAGGCCGGCGCCGGCTCGGATGTGGTCGGCATGCAGTTGCGCGCGCAACCATGCGCCGGCGGTTACCGTTTGAACGGCGGCAAGATGTGGATTACCAACGGGCCGGACGCCGATGTCATCGTGGTCTACGCCAAAACCGATGCGGACGCCGGCGCGCGCGGCATCACCGCGTTCATCGTCGAGCGCAACTTCGGCGTTGACAGCGGCCGCAAACTCGACAAACTCGGCATGCGCGGCTCGAATACTTCGGAGTTGATTTTCAATGATGTCGAAGTGCCGGCGGAGAATGTCTTAGGCGAAGTTAATCGCGGCGTCGAAGTGTTGATGCGCGGTTTGGATTATGAACGCGCGGTGTTAGCCGGCGGCCCGCTCGGCATTATGCGCGCATGCATGGACGCGGTGCTCCCGTACCTTCACCAGCGCAAACAATTCGGCCGCGCGATTGGCGAGTTTCAATTGGTCCAAGGCAAGGTCGCGGATATGTACGCCAACTTAAGCGCTTGTCGCGCGTTCGTGTATGCGGTCGGGCGCGCCTGCGATGCGGCGACCAACGACGCCGCCCGGCGCGCGCTGCGCAAGGATGCGGCCGCGGCGATTTTATACGCCTCGGAAAAAGCCACCGCGACTGCGCTGGACGCGATTCAAATCCTCGGCGGCAACGGTTATACCAATGACTTCCCGGCCGGCCGCTTACTGCGCGACGCGAAGTTGTACGAAATCGGCGCCGGCACTTCCGAGATTCGGCGCATGCTGATTGGCCGGGAAATTTTTGCCGAGACGGTATAAGTTGTTATCATTTCTTTTGCGCCGCGCACATCGAGACTGCATCGAAACTACATCGAGACTACAGCGAAACCGAAACTGCATCGCCACCGCATCGACAGTTTGCGCGCACAACGATTTCACTCGCGCATCGTTATCATCGCCGCGTTTCACAACCCTTCTTTATCCAACCGGTAATCCATCATGTCCAGCGATTCATCCAAAGACCCGGTCGTCATCACCGCCGCCAACCGTACGCCGATTGGCGGTTTTCTCGGCGCATTGCAAAGCCAAAGCGCGACCCAACTCGGCGCGGTGGCGATCGCCGATGCATTGCAACGCTGCGGCGATGGACTCGACGGTGATGCGGTCGACGAAGTCATTCTGGGCTGCGTGTTGCCGGCCGGCCTCGGCAACGCGCCGGCGCGCCAGGCGGCGTTGGGCGCGGGCCTGCCGATGTCGGCCGGCGCCACCACGGTCAATAAAATGTGCGGCTCAGGATTGAAATCTGCGATGTTGGGGTTTGATGCGATTTGCGCCGGCAACTCGACGGTGGTCATCGCCGGCGGCATGGAGAGCATGAGCGGCGCGCCGTATCTCATCAGCGGCGCGCGCGGCGGCTTGCGCTTCGGCCACGCGAAATTAAGCGACCACATGCTCATCGACGGCCTGGAAGACATTCACTACGACGGCCGCCTGATGGGCGACTTCGCGGAAGATTGCGCGGGCAAATACGCGTTCAGCCGCGAGCAGCAAGACGCGTTTGCGCTGGAGTCGCTGGCGCGCGCCAACCGCGCGATTGCGGAAGGCTTGTTCGCCGAGGAAATCGTGACGGTGGAGTTTGCCGAGCGCCGCGGCAACACCGTCACCGTGACCGAAGACGAGCAACCCGGCTTGGCGCGCCCGGATAAAATCCCGCACTTGAAACCGGCGTTTCGCAAAGACGGCACCGTGACGCCGGCCAACTCCAGTTCCATCTCGGACGGCGCGGCCGCGTTGGTGTTGATGCGCATGTCGGAAGCCGAGCGGCGCGGCTGCACACCGCTGGCGCGCATCGTCGGCCACGCATCGCATGCGCAAGACCCCGCGTGGTTCACCACCGCGCCCATCGGCGCCATCGGCAACTTGCTGCAACGCATCGGCTGGCGCGCCGCGGAGGTCGATTTGTTCGAGGTCAACGAAGCGTTCGCGGTGGTCACCATGGCCGCGATGAAAGAATTCGACTTGCCGCATGACAAAGTTAATGTGCACGGCGGCGCCTGCGCGTTGGGCCATCCGGTCGGCGCCTCCGGCGCGCGGTTGATGGCGACGCTGTTGGCGGCGCTGAAACGCTACAACGGCAAACGCGGCGTGGCGTCGCTCTGCATCGGCGGCGGGGAAGCGGTGGCGATGGGGGTGGAGGTGGTATAATCGCGCAGTTGCAATCCGTCAACCGACAGGTTTTTTTGTGATAAGGTCGGTTTCATCCATTTCATTCGCGAGGCATCCCAAATGGACAACTTCACCATAGCGGTTCTCATCACCGCCGTGCCGTTTGTACTGTTCCTGATTTACGGTTTATGGAGCGGCAAACTGCGGCCGGACAACGAACACCTGCGTGGCGGCGGGGAAGCGCCTAAACAGTCGGGTTAATCACCGGCCGGTTGCGCGAGATAACATCTCGCGTGACGCGCCTTTTAATACAGGACATGGACATGAAAAATCTGCGTGAAAGTCTCGGCTCCGTGACTTGGAGTTTGAATTCCACTCTCCAAACCATAAACCACCTCGGACTGGCTATGGTCATCGCCGGCTGGTTGCAGGCATTGGTCACCGCCGCGCCCATCAACTGGCCGATATTTATAGTGGGCGTAGTCTTCATTTTTATTTCTTTCGTGAGGCATCCCAAATGGACAACTTCACCATAGCGGTTCTCATCACCGCCGTGCCGTTTGTGTTGTTCGTTGTTTACGGTTTATGGAGCGGCAAACTGCCGCCGCGCGACGGTCCGCCGCGGGAATACCGGCGCGATGGCGGGGATGCCGCTGAACGGTCGAGTTGAGTGCTGAAATGAGCATCAAAGAACAGCAAGAAGAACTCTTTAAGCGGTGGTGCAAAGCGCGCCCCGGGTTTTGTCGCGACGGCATCGTGTGTGAAGAATTTTATTCTGACAAGAAAGCAAAACCGAAAATTCTTATCGTTCTGAAAGAAGCCAACGGTAACAATGAAACAAAAGACATTGTGCCGTGGCTAAAAAGTTTTGAGGAGCCAGGTGGAGACCGTGTTTGGGACAATGTGGCCAGGTGGGTTTATGGAATCAGAAATTTCATGGCTGATGGAGAAATTTTGGATTGGGAAAAAGTCCCCCATACCGACCCGAAATTTAAGCGGGATAGCATCAAAAGTATCTGCGCAATGAACTTAAAGAAAGTGCCGGGCGGCGGCGTTGCGGAGTGGAAAAGGTTGGAAGCGGCGGCGGACAACAACAAAGAATTTATCAGGGAGCAATTTGGAATCTATGACCCGGATTTAACCATCTGCGGGAATGTTGGCGGTTTGTTCATGGATGCGATGGACTACGGTGAATTCAGCCGCAAAACTCGCAGAGGAATTAACTGGCATGAAAGGGAAACGGAAAAGTATGTCATAGATTACTGGCATCCGGCCAACCGAGGTCCCAATGAACTGTTATTCTACGGTTTGATGGATGCGGTGGTCGAAATCTACAACCGCAACAGATAACAGTCGCGCACGGCGCTATATCCGGTGTCAATCATCAAAAACACCGTCAACCCCAAAGACGATTCCTTCACCGCGAATCGTCAATGGATGGATGCGCTTTGCGCCGATTTGCGCGCGCGCGTTGACAGCATCGCCCAAGGCGGCGGCGAACGCGCGCGCAAGAAGCATGTCGCGCGCGGCAAACTGCTGCCGCGCGAGCGGGTGCGTCGGCTCATCGACCCCGGCGCGCCGTTTTTGGAACTGTCGCCGTTGGCGGCTTACCAAGTATATGAAGACGAAGTGCCGGCCGCGGGACTCATCACCGGCATCGCGCGCATCGAAGGGCGCGAATGCGTCATCATCGCCAACGACGCCACGGTCAAAGGCGGCGCCTACTATCCGTTGACGGTAAAAAAACACTTGCGCGCGCAGGAAATCGCGGCGCAAAACCGCTTGCCATGCATCTACCTAGTTGACTCCGGCGGCGCGTTCTTGCCGCGACAAGATGAAGTGTTTCCGGACCGCGAACACTTCGGCCGCATCTTCTACAACCAAGCAAACATGTCCGCGGCCGGCATCGCGCAAATCGCGGTGGTGCTCGGCTCGTGCACGGCCGGCGGCGCGTATATGCCGGCGATGGCCGATGAATGCGTGATGGTAAAAAACCAAGCCACCATCTTTCTCGCCGGCCCGCCGTTGGTGGCCGCGGCCACCGGCGAACAAGTCGACGCCGAAACCTTGGGCGGCGGCGACTTGCACACGCGACTCTCCGGCGTGGCCGACCACTTGGCGGACAACGACGCGCATGCGCTCGCCATCGCCCGGCGCATCGTCGCGCATCTGAATCGCCCGGCAACCGTGGCCGCAACCCAAGAACCAACCGAGCCGCTTTATCCGGCTGATGAGTTGCGCGGCTTGGTGCCGCCGGACGCGCGCATGCCGCCGGACATTCTGCAAATCATCGCGCGCCTGGTCGACGCCAGCGCGTTCATGCCGTTCAAAGAACGATACGGCGTGACTTTGACTTGCGGCTTCGCGCATCTGCACGGTCATCTCATCGGCATCGTCGCCAGCAACGGCATTTTGTTTTCCGAGTCGGCGTTGAAGGGCGCGCACTTCGTTCAGTTATGCGCGCAGCGCGGCGTGCCGCTGCTGTTCCTGCAAAATGTTTCCGGCTTTATGGTCGGCACGCGCGCCGAGGCCGGCGGCATCGCCAAGCACGGCGCGAAGATGGTAACCGCGGTGGCATGCGCGCAAGTGCCGAAGTTCACGGTGGTGCTCGGCGGCAGTTTCGGCGCCGGCAACTACGCGATGTGCGGGCGCGCGTACGGCGGACGGTTTTTATGGATGTGGCCGAACGCGCGCATCTCGGTGATGGGCGGCGAGCAAGCGGCCGGCGTTCTGACGCGCATCAAAGTGGATGCGGCCGCGGCCGGCGGTACAACGTTTGACGACGACGCGCAGCAAAAATTCGCCGCGCAAATTCGCGCGCAATACGAACGCCAGGGCCATCCGTATTACGCCAGCGCGCGGTTGTGGGACGACGGCGTGATTGACCCGGCCGACACGCGCCAAGTACTCGCGCTTGGGTTGTCGGCCGCGTTAAATTCTGCAACCGCTTCAACCGTGACGCCGCCAACGCGCTTCGGCGTGTTTCGAATGTAACGCGCCAACGCGGATTCAACTCCCAACTGCAACGCCGTTGGATTTGCGGTGTTTGCCGAAG
>JAPPPS010000030.1 GCA_028817405.1 Gammaproteobacteria bacterium | reverse complement strand
TCGCCGTCGCCATCGGCTTGGTCTTCCGCTTCCACCAATTCGTCCATGCCGCGGTTTAGGGTATCAAAGCGGAAGTCGGGCAACTGGAACGCCCAGCCGGACCAGCGTTTGTTGAGTTCATCGGCGCGGCTGGTGTCGGGGGCGGCGCTCTCAGCGGCGTCGCCGTCTTCGGCGGCGGCGTTTTCGCTGTCGGCGGCGGGCGGCGGTTCGGCGTGGAGGCGGATCCACGGTTTGCCTTCGGTGTCTTCGCCTTGTTCCATGACCACGCGGGATTTGTCGAAGGCGAACATGGTGGCGGTGAGTCCGGCGCCGGCGCCGGCGCCGGCGCCAGCGTCGCCGCTATTACCGTCGCCAACGCCGCCCCACGCAATTTCATCGGCGGAAGTCACATCTTCAAACTTCAAATTCACGAACAAATCCACCAAGTCGTTCAACTGAAATTGGTTTTTCAGTTGCATGCCGGCGGCGATGTTTTGCAGTTCGAAGTCCTCGCCTTGCGCGGCGCGGGTGACGCTGAGGTCGTCGGCGTCCGGGCGGGCGACGGTGACGCTGCGGATGCTGTTGCGCGGGGTGTCGGTCAGGCGGTCGCGGTTGATGTAGTCGGTCGGCTGGCGGGCGATGTCCAGCGCGCCTTCCACCAGCCACACGGTCGGCGCGTCCGGCAGGCGCACGAAGATTTGCGACAGGTCTTTCAGGCCGCTTTCCCCGCGGTCGGGGTCGGGGTTGTCCACTTCCGAGGCCGGGCGGATGCGGCCGGCCAAAAACGCCGCGAGCTCGCCGCCGTCCTCGTCGCGGATGACCACGCGCGCGGCTTTGGATCCGCTGTCGTCCTCCGGCGCGGTCAAGTCGAGGCGCGCGTAGTTGTCGGGGTTGGAGGTTTTGCGCGAGCGAATCTGGAGGCCGGCGACGCCGAGCAGAAAGCGGCGGACGGTGGCGGTTTGCGCCGGATAACCGTGCCGTTCGCGCACCGCCCAGCCGCCGGCCTCAAGAGATTCCAGCGTGAAAGAATCGTCGGCGGTGGTGATTTCAATCGCGCGCGCGCCGGTCAGCACCGCGCGCAAGTCGGGGAAGAGGAGCCGCCCCTGCAAGTCCGGCGGCGCGGCGTCGCGGCCCAGGTAATACCACGCGGCGCCGGCCAAGGCGGCGCTCAGCAGGAGGACCCAGGTGAAAGTTTTGGCGCGCATGATTCGATTCCCCTCAGCCCCGCTGCGCGGCGCGCTCCGCCAAATGCCGGCGAATGCGCCGACGCCTTGCCGCGACAAAAACGATGACGCCCGCGCCCATGAGAAGCGGCGCCAGGCCGGTGTTGGCGAACACCACCATGCTCTCCAAGTTCTCGATGTCGCGGCGCGAGTCGTAATTGACGGCGCGCAATTCTTTGCGGATGCGCACGCGCTCGCGGCGGTATTTGGCGATTTCGCGCGCGCGTTTTTCGTCCACCAACAACTGGTTCTCATCGCTGCGCTGGCGCTCCAAATCCGCCAACTTTGCCCGCGCATCGGCAAGCGCTTTGTTTAATTCCTCGGTTTTTTTCTGGTTGCGCAACTCGGCCTCGGAGCGAATGGATTGCACCAGCGTCAGCGGCCGCTGGTACGCTTTGCCGCGCCGCACGCTGATGAGGTCGCCGCTGCCGGCCAGGTTTTCCAGCGCGTTCATGACGAACAGGCCGTTGTCGGCGAAGGCGTTGGTCAGCGGCTTGCCGTTCACCAAAAAGTTGCGGTTGACGCTGACCCAAAACCTATCTTGCAGGAAGTCGGTGTCGGCGACCACGATGACATTGATGTTGTCGGCCTCTAGGAGCAATTCGCCGCGCGCGCCTTCGGGTTTTTGGTCGAACACGCTCTCCGCCGGGCCGCTGATGCGCGCGGCTAAGGTGAGCGGCTGCCCCATTTTTTGGTAGTCGCGCAGCAGTGAGGCCGGCGGCACGCCGGGCCGCGCCTGATTGCTGTCGTATTCGGCCGCGCCGTCGGTGGTGGCGGCGAGCACGGTGATGTCGGTGAGCGCGTCTTCCACCGTCTCCAAGTGGCCCGGCGTGGCGAAGGTGAGTTTGTTGACTTTGGCGGTGACCACATCGTCGCGGTCGACGCCGCCGGGCCCGACATCAAAATAAATCGGGTAATAAACCAACTCGCTGCGCCCGTCGCGCTCGGCGCGCACTTGCAGCGCGCGCTCCAAATCGGCCGCGACTTTGTCCGCCACCACCTTCACGCCCCATGCGGTCAGCAACTCGTTGAAGTCGCGCGTGGGCTCGGCGGCGTCTTCGGCCGGCGGCTCGGCCTCGGTCTCCGGCAGGGTGTCGGTGAACACCAGCAGCCGCCCGCCGCCCAACACGAATTGCTCCACCGCATACAGCGTGGCATCGGACAAGCCGGCCGGCTGCACCAACAGCAACACATCCACATCGGCGGCGATGCGCGCGACATCGCGTTCCAAATCGCGCACGGTGAAGTTCTCCTCGGCCTGGGTGATGGCGGTCCATGGTTGCTGCTGGCTTCCGCCGCGGATGGGCAGCGTCGACAGTAATCCGACCACGGTCTTGCCGGCCGATTCGGCGTTGGACAGGCGTTGCACCAACCGGCTCAAGTCGTATTCCAGTTCCTGCTCGCGCGCCTGGGTGAAGAACGAGATGACTTCGGTCTCGCCGGTGGAGTTCTCGCCGGCCAAGCCGAAATACAGCACTTCGCCTTTCTGGCCCACGCGCACGCCGCGCAAACCGTACGCCACCGCGCGGTCTTCGTCTTCGGAGAACGGTTCCGGGTCGATGATTTGCAGACTCAAGTTGCCGCCGGCGCGCCGCTCGTATTCGCGCAACAAGCCGCTAACGCGGTTGGCGTACCAGTTCAATGCCGGGCGGCTGCGCGCATGCTCGCGCGAGAGAAAGAACCGCAACTCCACCGGTTCTTCCAGCGAGGACAGGATGCTGCGGGTGCCGTGCGACAGGGTGTACAGTTGGCTGTCGGTCAAGTCCAGCCGCCCGGCTCCGCCGGCCGCGGCCGCCAACAGATTCACCGCTAACAGAATCACCAAGGCCGGCAGCAGCGAGGCCACGCCGAGCGCGCGGGTCATTTTGCTTTGCAGGGTGGCGAGGAAGTTTTTCATGCGCGACGCTCCACGGTGGCTACTCCGATTTTTTCAACTCCACGATGACGGTGTTGACGAACAGGAAGAAGCCGGTCATGGAAATGAAATAAACCAAATCCTGCAAGTCGATGACGCCGCGCGTGACGGCGCTGAAATGGGTCAGGAAACTCAGCGAGGCGACCGCGTCCACCAGCAAGTCCGGCGCCCATGAACTGAACAGGTCGAGCACCAGCGGGAAGCCGCTCAGCACCAGCAGGAAGCACAGAGTCATGCTGAGCACGAAGGCGATGACTTGGTTGCGGGTCAGCGCCGACACGCTGGCGCCGACCGCCAAATACGCGCCGGCCATCAGCAAACTGCCGACATAACTGGCGGTGATGACGCCGTTGTCCGGGTCGCCGAGAAAGTTCACCGTCACCCACAGCGGCATGGTCAGCAGCAGCGCCACGGCGATGAACAGCCACGAGGCGAGGAACTTGCCGAGCACCGCCTGCCACGGCGTGACCGGCAGGGTGAGCAGCAATTCCACGGTGCCGGTGCGCCGCTCCTCGGCCCACAAACGCATGGACAACGCCGGCACCAGGAACAGGTACAGCCACGGATGGAAACTGAAAAACGCGACCAAGTCGGCCTGGCCGCGGTCGAAGAACTGGCCGAGGTAGAAGGTGAAGATGCCCGACAGCAGCAGGAAAATCACCAGAAACACGTACGCAATCGGGGTGCCGAAATAGCCGGACAACTCGCGTTTGAAGATGCTGAGGACGGCGTTCATGACGGTGCGGGCGGTGACGGTGACGGTTGCGGTGACGGTGACGGTGACGGTTGCGGCGGCGATGGTTGCGCGATTTCGTGGGCGGCGGCTTACTCGCCGGCGGTGGTGAGGGCGGTGAACACTTCCTCCATGGAACCGCGCCGGCGGCTCAACTCCAGCACCGTCCAACCGTGCTGGTGGGCGAACTTCGCCACCTGGTCCATGATGGCGGCGTCCCGCTTCGGGCGGATGGAAAATTCGATTTCGTTGGCGGCGGGGTCGGCGCCGGAAGTTTCGCGGCCGGGGTCGCCGGAGTCGGAAGCGGCGCCGGTGGAGTCGGCGGAGTCGGAAACGGTGCCGCCGGAAATCCCGCCGCCCGTCACTTTCAATTTCCCCACCTCCGGAATCGCGCGCAAGGTCTCGGCAATCGCCTCCGCGGACCCGCCGCCGCCGCTACCGTTAATCCGCAGCCGCAGCACCACTTGGTTATGCCGCCGCGAGCGCGCCTCCAGCGCGGCCGGCGTGTCGTCGGCCACCAGTTTGCCGTCGCTGATGATAATCGCGCGCGTGCAAACCGCCTGCACCTCCTCCAAAATGTGCGTGGAGAGAATGATGACTTTGTCGCGCGCCATGTCGCGGATGAGGCGGCGCATTTCAATCTTTTGCGTCGGGTCCAGGCCGTCGGTCGGCTCGTCGAGAATCAGCACCGCCGGGTCGTGCAAAATCGCCTGCGCCATGCCCACGCGCCGCTTGTAGCCCTTGGACAGCGTCTCGATGCGCTGGAACATCACCGAGTCCAGATTCACCCGCGCCGCGGTTTCCTTCACCAGTTGCTTGCGTTCGGCGGCGCGGTAGCCGCGGCAGCCGGCGACAAAATCCAGCAGCCCGGCCGGCGTCATGTCCGGATACAGCGGCGCGCCCTCCGGCAAATACCCGGTCACCCGCCGCGCCTGCACCGGCTGCGCGCCGACATCAAAACCCGCCACATGAATGCTGCCGGCGTTGGGCGCGAGGAAGCCGGTAATCATCTTCATGGTGGTGGACTTGCCGGCCCCGTTCGGCCCCAAAAACCCCAGCACCTCGCCGGCGCCCACGGTGAACGAGATGGAATCCACCGCCACCAGCGCGCCAAAGCGCTTTTGCAGGTTGTCGACTTGAA
>JAPPPS010000152.1 GCA_028817405.1 Gammaproteobacteria bacterium | reverse complement strand
TGAGGAATAGTGGCGCTACGCTTCCTTATTCCTCTACCGCACGGAATGACGGCCGGGGTCAAACCCCAAGATAACGCGTTTGCAGTTCGGGGTCGGCGCGCAGTTGGTTGGAGTCGCCGTGCCAGGCGATGACGCCCTTCTCGATGATGTAGTGGTGGTCGGCGAGGTCGCAGAGCGCGTTCAAGTTTTTGTCGATAATCAGCAGCGCGACGCCGGTGGCTTTAATCTCATGCAGTTTGCGCCAGAAGTCGCGTTGCACCAGCGGCGCCAAGCCTTCGGTGGCTTCGTCGAGAATTAACAACGACGGGTTCAACAGCAACGCCCGGCCGGTCGCCAACATCTGCTGCTCGCCGCCGGACAGTTGATTGCCCATGTTGTTCAAACGGTTTTTCAGTTGCGGGAACAACTCCAGCACCCGCTCCAAAGTCCACGGCGCATCGGAGCGGTTGTAGTTGGCGGCGGTGGCGATGAGGTTTTCGCGCACATTGAGGTTGGGGAAAATCTGCCGGCCTTCCGGCACCAGGCCGATGCCGCGTTGCGCGATGTTGTACGCCGGCAAGTCGTTGATTTTTTCGCCGCGGTAAAAAATCTCGCCGCGCCGGCACGGCCGGATGCCGGTGATGGAGGCGACCGTGGTGCTCTTGCCCATGCCGTTGCGGCCGATGAGCGCGGTGGCCGCGCCGGCGCGCGCCTGCATACTCAAGCCGAACAACGCTTGGCTGCGGCCGTAGAAAGTCTCAATGCGGTTGACGGTTAGCGTCATGCCGATTCGCCGAGATAAGCGCGTTGCACATCGGCGTTGGCGCGAATGGCGTCGATGCCGCCGCCGGCGATGATGCGGCCGTTGACTAACACCGACACGACATCGGCCAGCGCGAACACCGCGTCCATGTCGTGCTCAATGAGAACGATGGTAAATGCGCGTTTCAATCTTTTCAGCAACTGAATCATGGCCGCCGATTCTTGCGCGCCGAGCCCGGCGAACGGTTCATCCAGCAACAACAGTTTCGGCTGCAGCGCCAGCGCCATGGCCACTTCCAACTGCCGCTGTTCGCCGTGCGAGAGACGCGCGGCGATGTCGCCGGCGCGCGATTCCAAACCGACTTCGGCAAGCGCGTTCATCGCGCAGGCGCGCGCCGCATCATCGTCCGCCAACGCCGACCAGAAACCAAAACCGTGACCGCCGCGCGCCGGCAACGCCGCCAGCATCGCGTTTTCCAGCGTGGTGAGCGGCAGGATAATGTTGGTGATTTGGAATGACCGCGCCAAGCCGAGCCGGGCGCGTTGATGCGCGCGCAACTTGGTGATGTTGCGCCCGCGGAAATAAATCGCGCCGCGGTCCGGTTGCAGTTGCCCGGCCAATTGCGCGACCAAAGTGGTTTTGCCCGCGCCGTTGGGCCCAATGACGGCATGCAATTGTTCGGCCTCGACTTGCAAGTCGACATCGCGCACCGCGTGAATGCCGCCGAACTGTTTGCTTAAGTTTTCAACCCGCAGCATCGCGCGTTATGCCGGTCGATGCGTCTCGATGCCGCGGCCGCGGCCAAGGCGACGGTCGAGTCGTTGCAGCGCGCCGTGCAATCCGCCCTGCCCGGCGAACAGCACCAGCGCAATCAACAACAAGCCGAAGATGAGATGCCAATGCACGGTCCAGCCGGACAAGAATTCCTCCAGCAACAAAAACGCTGACGCGCCGGTGACCGGGGCGAACAACGCGCCGGCGCCGCCGATGACCAACATGAAAATCAACTCCGCGGAGCGCGTCCAGTCCATCATTTCCGGGCTGATGAAGTGCGTGAAGTTGCCGAGCAGGAAACCGGCGACGCCGCACATCGCGCCGGAGATGACATAGCACACCAAGCGGTATTTATAAGTGTCGAAGCCGATGGATTGCATGCGCGTGTCGTTGTGTTTGGCGGCGAACAGGATGCGCCCGAAACGCGCAAGCGTCATGCGGTGCAGCGCGAACAGAAACAACAGCAGCGTCGCCAACACCGCGTAATACAGTACCGCCGGGGAATCCAAGTCGAGAAAACCGAAGTCGCTGCGGCGCTCGATGAGCAGACCGTCATCGGCGCCGTATTCGTCGATGCTGACCAATGTGAAATACAGCATCTGCGCGAACGCCAGCGTGATGAGAATGAAATACAAACCGCGGGTGCGCAAGCACACCGCGCCGGTGATGAGCGCGAACAACGCGCTGCACCCCAACGCCAAGCCGAGATGAACGAAGCCGTTGTGGATTTCATAATACGCGGGGATGCCGACGCTGTATGCGCCGATGCCGAGGTAGGCGGCGTGACCGAGACTAATCATGCCGCCGCAACCGACCATGAAGTTCAAACTGGCGACGGCGATGGCGATAATCAGTAGGCGCGTGATGAGGTCGAGATAAAACGCTTGGCCCGCGACCGCAATAATCAACGGCGCGACCAACAGCAGCGCGATGAGGACTGCATACACCGCGGCGCTCACCGGCATGCGGCGTGCGGTTTTATGCGCGGTCCTCGGCAAAATTTTCGGCGACATGTTCACCGCCACCTTCATCGACTGCGGCGGCCGGCCGGCGCGAACAAGCCTTGCGGTTTGCATGCCAGCACCGCCGCCATCAAGATATAAACCGACATCGCGGACAGCGCCGGCGCGGCGGTCTCGGCCGCGGCGGTCGACAGAAACAGTTTCAAAATATCATCCAAGTAAGCGCGCCCCAAGGTGTCGATGAAACCAATCAGCAGCGCGGCATAAAACGCGCCTTTGACCGAGCCGATGCCGCCGACGATGACCACCACGAACGCGGTGATGATGATTTCATTGCCCATGCCGATGTGCGCTTCGGTGAGCGGCGCGATGAGAAGCCCGGCCAGGCCGGCCAGCGCCGCGCCGATGGCGAACACGATGCGGTATAAACGGCCGATGTTGACGCCCAACGCGGTGACCATCACGCGGTTGGAGGCGCCGGCGCGAATCAGCATGCCGAGTCGCGACCGCGTTACCAAACCATACAAGCCCGCGGCCGCCAACAAGCCGCAGACGATGAGCAGCAAACGGTACGCGGGGATGACGATGCCGGCGAATTCGATGCGGCCGTTCAACGCATCCGGCAACGCGATGGCGACGCCGGCCGAGCCCCAAATCATGCGCGCCACGCTGTCGAACACCAAAATCAAACCGTAAGTGACAAGGACATGGTCGAGGTGGTCTTTGGCGTAGAGTTTGCGCACCACCAACCATTCCACCACCGCGCCGACCACGAACACCGCGGTCACCGCGGCCAACGCCGCGGCCAGCAGACTGCCGGTCACCGACGCCACGCCGGCGCAGATGAACGCGCCGAGCATGTAGAACGCGCCGTGCGACAAGTTGATGAAGTCCATGATGCCGAAAACCAGCGACAACCCGGCCGCCAACAAAAACAACAACAGGCCGAGTTGCAGCCCGTTCAACAACTGCGCGATGAGAAGATGCCAGTCCATCGGGCGCGTGATGGCGTTGTCGCGTTAGAAAAAAATTTTTTGCGCGTTGCTCACCGCGCTCACTTGGCGCGCGGCCCCTGTCTGCGCGGCGCGTTCATGGTCGACGCCGCGCAACAACAACGCTACAAACCGCATTCGCCGACATAACTGTCCTGATGGTCTTCAAATACCGTCGACACCACGCGCGTGGTCCAGTCGCCGTTGGCATCCTTAACCACTTCGCGCAAGTAAAAGTTTTGAACCGGCATGTGGTTGCGGCCGTAGCGGTATGAGCCGCGCACCGAATCGTAGTCGGCGCTTTGCATGGCCGCGCGCAGCGCATCGGCATCTTCCAAGTCGCCGCCGGTGGCGCGCAATGCGCTGTCAATCAGCATGATGCTGTCGTACGATTGCGCGGCGTAGAACGACGGATAAACGCCGTGTTTGGTACGGAAGTCGCGCACGAAACGACGGTTGGCTGGGTTGTCGAGGTCCGGCGACCAGAACATCGTGCTTTTGGAACCCAGCACGCCTTGCATGCGCGCCGCTTGCAACTTCGGCAGCGCAATCGAGTCGACCGTGAATACGCTGTATAACGGCAGCGCATCTTTTAATCCGGCTTGCTGGTATTGTTTGATGAACGCGCCGCCGGCGCTGCCGGGGTAAAAGATGAACAAGCCGTCGGCGTCTGAAGCGCGCGCCTTCGCCAACTCCGCGGAGAAGTCCAACTGCCGGTCTTTGCCCCACTTGGTGAGGTCTTTGCCGGCGACGCGGCCGCGGAAGGTGCGCTCGACGCCGGAGGCCATGTTTTTGCCGGCCGCGTAGTTCGGCACCATGATGTACAGCGACTCCACGCCGCGTTGATTCAACACTTCGCCCATGGCTTCCGCCATCTGGTCGTTCTGCCATGAAGTGGAGAAGAAATTTTTGTGGCACGCCTTGCCGGCTAACTGCGACGGGCCGGCGTTGGAACTGATGAGAAACTTGCCGGCGTCCAGCACGGTTTTGCGCGACGCCAACAGCACATGCGACCAGATGTAACCGGCGACGAAATCGACATCGTCGCGCTTTACCAACTTGTCGGTTTTTTGTTTGCCGACTTCGGGTTTGAAAGCGTCGTCTTCAAAAATCATCTCGATGTCGCGCCCGGCCATTTTGCCGCCGAGGTGTTCGACCGCGAGGTTCACCGCTTTCACCATGTCCTCGCCGATGACCGCGGCCGGGGTGGTCAGGGTGGTGACGAATCCGATTTTGACCGTCTGCGCGGCCGCGGGTAGGCACATGAACGCGGCGATGACGGTGGTGGCGAGTCGTTTGAACATGGCGGGGCTCCGGTTGCGGGTGTTGGGGGATTGTAGCGGATGTTGCCGCTTCGGCGACAGCGCCGCCGCGGTCACGCCCGCGGCGCGAAGCGCCGTCATTCCCGCAATCTGTTAAGCGGGAATCCAGAGTCTTTTGCTTTTGGTCGATTCCGCGTTGGACCAATTAAAGACGCTGGATTCCGTAACGGAGGAAAACATAGTCGCTACGCTTCCTTGTTTTCCAACCGCACGGAATGACGG
>JAPPPS010000126.1 GCA_028817405.1 Gammaproteobacteria bacterium | reverse complement strand
GACAGTCACGCCGGCTCGGCCGCGGGGTCGATGGATTCGGCCGCAGCCTTCGCCGCGGCCTCGGCTTTTTTGCGCTTCTCACGCGCGTCCAACCACTCGGCGATTGGGTCCATACAGGCGACAAGCAACACCGGCACGGCAAGCAACGCCACCAAAATAGCGCTGGTTAGGTTGAGGTCTTTTAGCATGGGGTTTCTCCGAAACGGTTGAGGAAGCCGTCGATTTTCCAATACAGACGGATGGCGAGAAACGACAGGACGATGGCGGCCACAATGGTGACGGCGGGAATGATACCAAATTCACTCAACACTAATTCATCACGCGCCAACCACTCCATCAGATGACTACCCACCGAACCGACGAGCAAGTAGATACCGGCGATATACGCCAGCAAAACGCGGGAGAGAAAGTTGATTCTCTCCTTCAAACCTTCGATTTCGTTGGGGGTCATGTTAGGCGGGCTCGGGGGTGGATGGCGGGGCGGACGGCGACGCGGTGCCGGCCGCGGATTCGGCCGTAGCCTTCGCCTCAGCCGCGGCTTTCTTGCGGTCCTCTCGCGCGTTCAACCACTCGGCGATTGGGCCGGAAAGGATGGTGCCCATCACGGACACGAAAGCGACAACCATCACGATGTAGCCGACAAACTCGGGAAGGGCAAAACCTTTCATTGGGCGGCTCCGATTCGGTCGATATGGGCGTTGATTTTCCGCTGCAGACGGACGACTTCCGCCATCAAAACAGCCATGCAGATGGCGGCGATGGTCGGAATAATACCAAATTCGCTCCACGCCAATTCATCGTTCCCCAACCACTCCATCAGATAACCGCCCACCGCCCCGGCGAGCAAATACACGCCGGCGATATACGCCAACATGGTGCGGGTGAGGAAATTAATCCGCTCCTTCGCGCTTTCGATTTGGTTGGGGGTCATGTTAGGCGGGCTCGGGGGTGGATGACGGGGCGGACGACGCGACGGTGGACGGCGCCGCGGCCGGCGACGCGACGGCGCCCGCGGCCTTGGCATCAGCCGCGGCTTTCTTGCGGTCCTCTCGCGCGTTCAACCACTCGGCGATTGGGCCGGAAAGGATGGTGAGCAGCACCGCGAAGACAAACAGCGCCAACATCGCATAGCCGAAAATAATGTCTATCATGGGGTTTCTCCGATTCGGTCGATGTGGCGGTTGATTTTCCGCTGCATGCGGACAACCTCCAACGACATGATGACGGCGACCACAATGGCAACGGCGGGCATTATACCAAATTCACTCAGCACATATTCGTCGCGCGCCAGATAGTCCATCAGGTGACTGCCAATCGCCCCGGCGAGCAGATAAATGCCGGCGATATACGCCAACATAGTGCGGGTGAGGAAATTAATCCGCTCCTTCGCGCTTTCGATTTGGTTGGGGGTCATGTTAGGCGGGCTCGGGGGTGGATGGCGGTGCGGACGGCGACGCGGCACCGGCCGCGGCCGCAGATTTCGCCGCGGCCTCGGCTTTTTTGCGCTTTTCTCGCGCGTACATCCAGTCGCCGATTGGGACCATAAAAATCGTGAGTAGCCCCGCGAGGCAAAGCAACGCGAGCATGAAGTAGGTGAATATGATGTCTATCATGGGGTTACTCTGATTTGGTCGATGAGGCGGTTGATGGTCAAATACAGACGGGCGGCGAAAAACGACAGGACGAGGGCGGCCACAATGGTGACGGCGGGCATGACAGCAAATTCGCTCAGCACATATTCATCGCGCTCCAGCCAGTCCAGCAAGTAATTACCCACCGAACCGATGAGCAGGTAGATACCGGCAATATACGCCAGAAGAAGGCGGGTTAGGAAATTAATCCGCTCTTTCGCACTTTCGATTTGGTTGGGGGTCATGTTAGGCGGGCTCGGGGGTGGATGACGGAGCGGACGGCGCGACGGTGGACGGTGCCGCGGCGCCGGCCGCGGTACCGTCCGCAGCCGCAGATTTCGCGGCCGCGGCTTTTTTGCGCTTCTCGCGCGCGCGCAACCATCCAACGATTGGGTCCATGCCGGCAACAAGCAACACCGGCACGGCAAGCAGCGCCACCAAAATAGCGCTGGTTAGGTTGAGGTCTTTTAGCATGGGGTTTCTCCGAAACGGTTGAGGAAGCCGTCGATTTTCCAATACAGACGGATGGCGAGAAACGACAGGACGATGGCGGCCACAATGGTGACGGCGGGAATGATACCAAATTCACTCAACACTAATTCATCACGCGCCAACCACTCCATCAGATGACTACCCACCGAACCGACGAGCAAGTAGATACCGGCGATATACGCCAGCAAAACGCGGGAGAGAAAGTTGATTCTCTCCTTCAAACCTTCGATTTCGTTCGGGGTCATGTTAGGCGGGCTCGGGGGTGGATGGCGGGGCGGCGCCGGCCGCGGACTCGGCCTCAGCTTTGGCTTTGGCCTCGGCTTCTTTGCGGTCTTCTCGGTCGAGCATCCAGTCGGTGATAGGGCCGGAAAGGATGGTGCCGAGTACGGCGATGGTGGCGACCACCATCACGATGTAGCCGACGAATTCAGGCAGGGCTAATCTCATGATTTCACTCCGAGCTGTCTGATGAAACGCTTGATTTTCCGCTGCAAGCGGAAGACTTCCGCCATTAAGACGAGCATGCATACAGCGGCGACGGTGGGGACTATACCAAATTCACTCCACACTAATTCATCGCGCATCAACCACTCCATCGCAAACTTGCCCACCGCGCCGGCCAGCAGATAAATACCGGCGATATACGCCAACATGGAGCGCGTGAGGAAGTTGATGTTTTCCTTCAAACTTTCGATTTGGTTGGGGGTCATGTTAGGCGGGCTCGGGGGTGGATGATGATGCGGCGCCGGCCGCGGCCGCGGACTCGGCCTCAGCCGCGGCCTTTTTGCGGTCTTCACGGGCTATCATCCAGTCGGCAATCAGGCCGGAAAGAATGGTACCCATCACGGACAGAAAAGCGACCACCATCAGAAAATAGACGGCGATGTCGGGCAGTATGATGTCTCTCATGGCGCTTCTCTGATTTGCTCGATGAGGCGGCCGATTTTCCGCTGCAGACGGACGACTTCCGCCATCAGAACGGCCATACTCACGCCGGCGACAGCGAAAATAATACCAAATTCACGCCGGGAACCGTGACCCGCATCGCCGTGGCCCGCGCAACCGTGGCCCGCGTCGGTTATTTCCCCTTGCCGGCTTCGACCCAGCCGATTAGCGCGCGCCATTGTTCGGCGTCTTCTTCGGCTTGGTAGGGCGGCATTTCGAAGATGCCGTGGCCGGCTTCGGCGGCGCGGATGTAGTTTTGGCTGTCGCGCAAGTGCGCAAGGAGCGGGATGTTGAGTTTGTCGAGGAATAGGGTGAGGTTGCGGTAGATGACGGTGTTTTTGCGCACGCGGTTGGCGACCAACGCGACGCTGGATGGGCGCAGCAAGCCGTCCAGCATCAACTCGCCGATGAAATGCCCGGCGGCGCGGATGTCCAGCGGCGACGGCAGCACCGGCACAATCGCGCGGTCGGCGAATTGGAACAGGCGTTTCAACTGCGCTTTGTCGATGCGCGCCGGCGCGTCCAGCACCACGCGCTGCACTTCGGCCGGCAGGCGCGCGTGGCCGTGGCTGGCGTCGACGCCGTGAATCGGGTTCAGGCCGGCGTCGCGCTGCGCCAACCATTCGATGCTGGACTGCTGCGGGTCGTAGTCGACCAGCGCCACCGGCACATCCCACAGCGCGTAGTAACTCGCCAAGTTGGTTGCCAGCGTGGATTTGCCGCAGCCGCCCTTGGGGTTGACGATTAGGGTGGTTTTCATCGGTTGCCTCCGTTTTTGTCGGTTTGCGGCACGCCATCGGATTGCTGGTATGCTACGCAAACGCCGCCATTGTATGCCGCAACACGCTCCCGATTCAAGATGCCCGGTCCGCCCGATTGGCCGCGGAATTTGCCGCGGAAATTGCTGCGAAATTCGCCGCGGAATTTGCCGCGGAATTTATCGCCGCCTGCGCCCGATTGGCCGCGGAATTCGCCGCCGCATTCACCGCCAAATTTCCCCGCCGCCGCTACCGCATGACCAACCAATTCGACCTCATCGTCATCGGCGGCGGCTCCGGCGGCATCGCCGCGGCGCGGCGCGCGGCCGAGTACGGCGCGCGCGTATTGCTGTTCGAGCGCGGGCGGTTGGGCGGCACTTGCGTGAATGTCGGCTGCGTGCCGAAGAAGGTGATGTGGAACGCGGCGCAGATTCGCCACGCGCTGGCGTTGGCTCGCGACTACGGTTTTGACCTCGACGCGCGCGGCCTGGACTGGGCGGCGTTGAAGCGCGGGCGCGACGATTATGTGGCGCGCCTGAACCGCATTTACGCCGACAACTTGGAGGCGGCCGGGGTGCGGGTGATGCGCGGCGACGCGGCTTTGTGCGGCGGCGGTGGTGGTGGCGGTGGCGACGGTGACGGTGGTGGCGATGACGGTGTCTACGGTGGCGGCAACGGTGACGGTGACGGTGGTGGCGACGGCGGCAAAATCGCGGTTGAAAGCGGCGGCGAGACCCACCGCGCCGCGCATATTCTCATCGCCGCCGGCGGCGCGCCGGTGCTGCCGGAAATCCCCGGCGCGCACCTCGGCATCACCAGCGACGGTTTCTTCGAGTTGGAGGCGCAGCCGCAACGGCCGCTCATCATCGGCGCCGGCTACATCGCCACCGAATTAGCCGGCGCGCTGCACGGCCTCGGTAGCGCGGTCACCCTCCTGCTGCGCAAAGACCGCTTGCTGCGCGCTTTCGACCCGGTGCTCGGCGACACGGTTCTCGCGCGCATGCACAGCAGCGGCGTCGACATCCGCGCCGGCTTGCAGTGCCGCGCAATCTTCCGCGCCGCCGACGGCGGCCTCGGCTACCGCGCCGATGCGACCGAAACCCACGCCGGCGCGCCCGTCGAAGACGCCGGCTTCGACTGCGTGCTGTTCGCCATCAGCCGCGCGCCGCACACCGCGGCCCTGCGCCTCGACCGCGCCGGCATCCGCGTCGACGCGCGCGGTTTCATTCCGGTCGACGAATTCCAGAACACCGCGGCCGCCGGCGTCTACGCGCTCGGCGACATCACCGCCGCGCCGGCGCTGACCCCGGTCGCCATCGCGGCCGGCCGCCGCCTCGCCGACCGGTTATTCGGCGGCCAGGCGCGCGCCAAACTGGAACTCGACAACATCCCCACGGTGGTGTTCAGCGAGCCGCCGGCCGGCAGCGTGGGCTTGAGCGAGGCGCAGGCGGTGGCGGCGCACGGCCGGGCCGCGGTCAAGATTTACACCAGTCGCTTCGTCAACATGCGCTACGCGTTGGGCGCGGACAAACCGCCCAGCGTGGTGAAACTCATCACCGCCGGGCCGCGCGAGGTGGTGGTCGGCTGCCATGTGGTCGGCGACGGCGCCGACGAGATGCTGCAGGGTTTCGCCGTGGCGCTGAAAATGCGCGCGACCAAGGCCGACTTCGACCGCACCGTGGCTATTCATCCCACGGCCGCGGAGGAGGTGGTGACGCTGCGTTGATGGCGGCCGCGGCGCACGGCGAATCCACCGTCGCACCGTCGCCGCGCAATCCACCGTCGCCGCAATTCCCCATCAGCCCCATCAACCGGTATTACGCATGCCCGCGGCGATGCCGTTGATGGCAATCAGCAGCGCGTCCTGCACTTCCGCCGAGGCATCGCTGCGCGCCCGCGCCAACAGTTCCGCCTGCAGAATATTCAGCGGCAAAACATAGGTGTTGCGCACCGCCACCGAGCGGCGCACCACGGCCTGGTTTTCCAGCGGCACGCGATGCCCGGTGACCGCCAACAGCAACCGCATCGCGCGGCGGTATTTGGCGCGCAAGTCGTCGCCCAACGGCTGCAAATCCGCGCCCACCAAGCGGTCGTCGTAAATCGCCGACACCGCGGGATTGGCTTTGGAAAACACCATCTCGATGGAGTCCAGCGTGGCTTGGAAGAACGGCCAGCGGCGCTGCATGTCAGCCAAAATTTCGTCGTCGCCGCGCGCCGACGCCGCTTCCAAGGCCGCGCCGACGCCGAGCCAGGCCGGCAGCATCAGGCGGGTCTGCGTCCAGGCGAAAATCCATGGAATGGCGCGCAAGTCGCGGAGATTGCCGGTGCCGTTTTCACCGTCACCGGCCTCACCGTCACCGGCCGCGTTTTTACCGTCGCCGACATCACCGTCACCGGCCGCATTTTCACCGTCACCGTCGCCGCGACCGTCACCGTCGCCCTTCCCGCCCCCGCTTAACAGACTGCGGGGGTGACGGGAGTTCAGACTGCGGGGGTGACGGGGGTTGCCACGGTGCGCCGGCCGACTCCCGATATTCAGTTTGCCGAGTTCCTGCTGCGGCGTGGCTTGGCGGAAGTAGGCGGCGAAATCAGCCGCGCCGACCACCGCGCGAAACTCGGCCAGCGCGTCCTCCGACAGCCGCGCCATCGCCGCCCGCCAGTCATCGCCCGGCGCCGGCGGCGGCGTCAGCGTCGCCTCCAACACCGCGCCGACATAGCCCTGCAGCGTCTCCTCGGCCATGCCGGGCAAGCCGTATTTGGCTTGAATCACCTCGCCTTGTTCGGTCACGCGCATCGCGCCGTTGACCGAGCCCGGCGGCTGCGCGCGAATCGCCTCGCGGGCCGGCCCGCCGCCGCGCGCCACGGTGCCGCCGCGGCCATGGAACAGCGTCAACGCGACACCGTGCCGGGCGCACACTTCCGCCAGTTCGGCCTGCGCTTGGTACAACCCCCACGCGGCCGACAGCATGCCCGCGTCCTTGGCCGAGTCGGAGTAGCCAATCATCACTTCCTGCGCGCCGCCGATGCGCGTCTTATAGGCGTCGATGCAAAATAGTTTGTCCATGCACTCCGCGGCCCCGCGCAACGCATCGAGGCGCTCGAACAGCGGCACCACCGGCAGCGGCCGCGCCACCCGGCATTCCTTCTGCAGCAACTGCACCGCCAACACATCGGACGGTGTCGCGGCCATGGAAATCACATAACTGCCGAACGATTCCGGATTCTCCGCCGCGAGTAAGCGAAAAGTCGCCAGCACTTCCGCGGCCGCGTCGCCGGCCTCGCCGGGGGCCGGGAAAGTCGATGCGAACAGCGGCCGGCGGCTGGCCAATTCCGCGACCAAAAATTCCTGCCGCCGCGCCTCACTCCAGGCCGCATAGCCGCCCAACCCGAGGTGGCGGGTGATGGCATCCAGCGCATCGGTGTGGCGCGCCGCTTCCTGCCGGATGTCGAGTTTGAGGAGCGTCAAACCGAACCCGTCGAGGCGGCGCAGGATGTCGGTGAGGCGGCCCTCGGCAATCATTTCTTCGCCGCAGGAGAGCAACGATTCGTGCATCAAAAGCAGCGGCGCGCGCAGTTGCGCGCTGCGGTGGTAGATGTCATCGCGCGCCGAGTCGTCATCGGCGAAACCGGGCCGGCGCGCGTCATCGAGGCGGCGCAGGCGGCGCGCGTATTCATCGACGGTGGCGTTCAGTTTGGCGAGGACTTGTTCCAGCAGTTTGCGGTACGGCTCGGCCGCGTCGCCGACCACGGCGCGCAATTCCGGCGCGCACCGGCGCATCGACAACTCGCGGCGCAGTTCGTCGATGTCGCGGCGGAACATGCGCGCCGCTTTGAGTTTGTTCAGCAGGCAGACGCGCCGCGTGACCGCCGGCGTGGCGCTGGGGTTGCCGTCGCGGTCGCCGCCCATCCACGAAGCGAAGCGAATCGGCGCGGCGTCCAGCGGCAGGCCGCGGCCCGCGTGGCGGCGCAGCGCGTGGTCGAGTTCGCGCGCGATGCGCGGCAGCACTTCCCACAGCGCATGCTCGACGGTCACCAAACTGGTCTTGGCTTCGTCCACCGGGGTCGGGCGGCGGCGGCGAATCTCGTCCGTGGCCCACACTTCGGCCACGCCGCGGTGCAACGCGCGGCGAATCTGCGCGCGCTCCAACCGCGACAAATCATGGCGGTCGCGTTTGGCGAGGAGGCGCGCGATGCGCAGGAACTTCGACGACACGCTGCGCCGCTGCACCTCGGTCGGATGCGCGGTCAGCACCGGCTGGATGGCGAGGCGCGCGACTTGGTTGTACAGCGCCTCGGCGGTGACGCCGCGCGCGCGCAGTTTGCCGAGTTCGGCGTCGAGGGGGCCGGCCGGCGGGGATTCGGCGCGGGCGGATTGCGCCGGTTGCGCCGTCCCCGATTCCGCCGGCGACGCTTCCACCGCCGACGCTTCCGCCGCATCCGAATCATCCGCGGCCATCCATTGCGCGCGGCGCATGCGAATTTGGTGGTGCTGCTCGGCGATGTTGGCGAGGCTCAAAAACAGCGTGAACGCGCGCGCCAAACGCAGCAAATCCGAGGCCGGCAACGCCGACAACTTGTCGATGAGTTGGCGGGTGGGCGCGCCGCCGGCCGCGAATGCGCCGGCCCGCGCCTGCTTGGCGATGCCGCGCACTTCCTCCACCAACTCGAACAACCGCGCGCCGTGCTGGCGGCGGATGGTGTCGCCGAGCAAGTCGCCGAGCAACCGCACATCCCGGCGCAGCGGCGCATCGGCGGCACCGTCACCGGCGCCGGCCGCGGAAAAATCCTCCACGACGGTGGCATCACCGTCGACACCGGGCGCGGTTTCAGCGGCGGGGGCCATCAGCGGCGACGGTGGCGGCGGTGGTGGTGGTGGCGACGGTGGCGGCGGCGACAACGGTGGAAAGTCGAACTCGCGGTTCAAGCGGCGGCCGCCATCACCGTCCGCGCATGAACCACTTGTCGAGTTCCGCCAGCGACACGCTGAACCAAGTCGGGCGGCCGTGGTTGCATTGCCCGGCGCGCTCGCTCGCTTCCATCTGCCGCAGCAGCGCGTTCATTTCCGCGTGGTTCAGGCGGCGGTTGGCGCGCACCGCGCCGTGGCAGGCGACGCTGGACAGGATTTCATGCGCGGCGTCGGTGATGCGGCGGCTGCGGCCGTGCTCGATTAAATCCGACAGCGCATCGCGCACCAGCGCCTCGATGTCGGCGCGCGCCAGCAGTTCCGGCACCGACCTGACCGCCAACTGCGATTCCCCGAGACGCTCGATGTCGATGCCGAGGGCGCGGAACTGCTCGCCGAATTGCTCCGCGGCCGCGGCCTCGGCGCGACTCACTTCGATGCAAACCGGCACCAGCAGCGGCTGGTTGGCGGCGCGCTGCGCGGCGCGGCGTTTCAGCGTCTCATAAGTGATGCGCTCGTGCGCGGCGTGCATGTCGACCAAAATCAAACCGTCGCGGTTCTCGGCCAAAATATACACGCCCTTCAACTGCGCCAGCGCGTAGCCGAGCGGCGGGATTTCGGCGTCGGCGACGCTGTCGGCCCCGGCCGCGGCCGCCGCATCAAAACCACCGGCGGCGAAACCGTCGCCATCGACCGGTGGATGCAACTGACGGTACGCGTCCAACTGCTCGGCCACGCGCATGCGGATGTTGCGCTGCGCGGCGGTGGAGGCGTGGCCGGGGCCGCCGGAGAATCCGGCCCCGGCCGCGCGCAACGCCGCGGCCGGGGTGGGCGGGGCCGGCGCGGCGGCGCGGCCGTCGCCCGGCGACAACTCGGCGATAACGCGGTGCAGCGAACGGTAGATGTGGTCATGCACGGCGCGACTGTCGCGGAATCGCACTTCGCTTTTGGCGGGGTGGACATTGACATCCACCAACTGCGGGCGGATGCGGAAGAACAAAACGAACGCCGGGTGGCGGCCGTGGTACAGCACATCGTGGTAGGCGCGGCGCGCGGCGTGCGCCACCAAGTGGTCGCGCACCGGGCGGCCGTTGACGAAGAAATACTGCAAGTCGCGCTGGCTGCGGGAGAAGGTCGGCAAGCCGAGGTAGCCGCTGAGTTGCATGACGGGGGCGGGGGCGCCGGCGACGGTGCGGTCGGAATCGCCGCCGGTGAATTCGGCAGCGCCGCCGGTGAATTCGCCGGCGCCGGCACCGTCATGGCCCTTGGAATCGCCGCCGCCCCCGGCCTCAAAATATACGCTCTGTTTGGCGAACGGCGCGCCGCATAAACCGGCGATGCGCGTCTGCCGCTCGGCGGCGTTGCCGGCCGGCGGCGCGTGAAACACTTCGCGGCCGTCGTGAATGAAACGGATGTCGATGTCGAAGTGACTCAGCGCCACGCGCCGCGCGACTTCGTCCAGGTGTTTCAGTTCGGTCTTCTCGGTGCGCAGGAATTTCCGCCGCGCCGGGGTGTTGTAGAACAAGTCGGTGACTTCCAGCGTGGTGCCGGGCGGGTGCGCGACCGGGGCCGGCGCGCTCACCGTGCCGCCGCCGTCGCAGGTGATGCGGTACGCCGATTCCGCATCGGCGGCGCGCGCAGTCAACGCCAGCCGCGACACCGCGGCGATGCCGGCCAGCGCCTCGCCGCGAAACCCCAGCGTGCCGACTTCGAACAAGTCGTCGAACCTGGTCAACTTGCTGGTGGCGTGGCGCGACAACGCCAAGCGCATCTGCGCGCGCGGAATGCCGCAACCATCGTCCTGCACCGCGACGCGCTTGAAGCCGCCGCGCTCGGCGTGAATCACGATGCGCGTTGCGCCGGCGTCGACGCTGTTTTCCAGCGCCTCTTTCAGCAGCGAGGCCGGGCGCTCGATGACTTCGCCGGCCGCGATTTGGTTGATGAGTTTGTCGTCCAACTGGACGATGGGGTGGCGGCGACCGTCGCCAGCGTCGCCCGGCCGGCGCGACGGTGGCACGACGGTTTTCTCGACCGGTGCCGCGACAGTGTCCGCCGCGGCCGACTCGGCCGTGGCCGCCGCCTCAACTGGCTCAACGATTCGCATAACGGTTGGGATGCTTGGCGATGTGGCGCGCGATGCCCACGGTGATGGCGTCGGCGATGCGGTTTTGGTGGCGCTTGTTCATCAGCAACTGCTCCTCGCCGGGGTTGGTGATGAACGCGGTCTCGACCAAAATAGACGGAATGTCCGGCGATTTCAGCACCACGAAGCCGGCCTGCTCGACGCGCGCGCTGTGCACCCGCCCGATTTTCTTCAACTCGTCCAGCACCTCGCGCCCGAACTCCAGCGACTGGTTGACGGTCTCGGTCATCGACATGTCCAGCAGCACCCCGGCCAGTTGATTGTCCTTGTCCAGCAAACTCACGCCGCCGATTAAGTCCGAGGCGTTTTCCTTGTTCGCCAGCCGCTTGGCGGTCTCGCTGGAGGCGCCGCGCTGCGACAGCGCATACACCGAGGCGCCGCGCGCGCGCGGGTCGGTAAAACCGTCGGCGTGAATCGACACGAACAAATCGGCGTGGCGGCGGCGCGCCAGGCGGGTGCGCCCGCGCAATGGAATGTAGTAGTCGCCGCTGCGGGTGAGTTCGGCGCGCAGGCCGGGCCGGCGGTCGAGGCGCGATTTCAGCCGCTTGGCGATTTGCAGCACCACATGTTTCTCGTAGGTGCGCTTGCCGACCGCGCCGGGGTCTTCGCCGCCGTGGCCCGGGTCGATGAGCACCAACAACTCGTCGCCGGGCGCGCGCGGCGGTGCGGGTTGCGGCCGCGGCGCGCGCCCTACCGGGTAGAAATCCACCACCAACCGGTGCCGGTAGCGGTCGGCCGGCGGCAGTTGCTGGATGGCGTAGCGGGCCGGGCGTTTCAGGTCGAACACCAAGCGGGTGACGCCGCCGGGCTGCGCCCCGGCGCGCATGCGGCGGATGAACTGCCCGCTCTCGCCGGCCCCCGGCAACGCCCGCGCGAGGCGCACGCCGCGCAAATCCACCACCACCCGGGCCGGGTCATCGAGGTTGAAAGCGCTGAACGCCGCGCGCCGGTTCATGTCGAACACGATGCGCGAGCGCTGCGGCGCATGCCACATGCGGATGTCGTGGATGACGGCGGCCGGCGCGCGCGCGGTATTCGACGGCGACGGCCCGCCGCCGCAACCGTGGAGGAATAGCGCGGCGAGCAGCAGCGCGGCGAACCGGGCGAGCGGGGCGAGCGGGGTGGGGCGGGTCATGGGTGTGGGGTTGTGGGGGTTTTGGCGACGGTGGTTTTGGCGACGGTGTTTTCGGTGGCGACGGTCACGGTTTCGGTGACGGTGGTTTCGGTGGCGACGGTCACGGTTTCGGTGACGGCGTTTCCAGCGGCGACGGTCACGGTTTCGGTGACGGTGCTTCCGGCGGTGACGGTGGTTTCGGCATCGGCGACAGTTTCGACGGTGGCGGCGCCGCTGGCGACACCGGCGACTCCACCAGGCCCCGGCAAATCACAATCAACCCACACCCGCCGCGCGCAGTCGCCGTCACCGTAGCGAATATCCACGCGAATATCCGGCGCCGGGAGCGCATCGCCGCCGCGCTCGGGCCATTCGATGAGAATAATCGCCTCCCCATCCAGCCAATCGCGCAGCCCGGTGGTCTCCAATTCCGCCGGGTCTTCGAGGCGGTACAGGTCAAAATGATAAACCGTCCGAGCGCCGGCGTCGTAGCGTTCCACCAGCGTATAAGTCGGGCTGGTCACCGCGCCGGCGTAGTTCAAACCGCGCAAAATCCCGCGCGCCAAAGTGGTCTTGCCCGCGCCCAAATCGCCGTCCAAAAACACCACCGCCCCGCCGCCGATACCCGCGGCCCACCCCCCGCCGAGTTCCACCATCGCCCGCTCAGATAAAATGTCGAAACAAGGCATCAGTCAATTCACAGTACACAGTAAAACCGCCCGCGCGCCGCACAACACAAACCCCGGGCATTTTAGCATGCCGACCGGCAACACGGTCACCGCCGGCCACCCACTTGAACCAACACCGCTCACCTCACCCCGGCGATGTTGCCCGCACTGCCACTCCGGTGGCAACCGGAGTCCAGAGCCTTTGCCTTTCGTGGCCCACGCCGGCAATTAAAGCCTGCCCCCGCCCACGAGCGGGGGACGCTGGACTCCGGATCCAGTCCGGAGTGGCGATTGAGCGGCTCCGCGAGTTATGCAATCCCCGCCGCCGCGGACCCACCCGCCACGGCCAGCGACCGTTGCCACAATGAAAGCGACAGTCGCCGCCACGCCCGCGACCCCCTAACCGCTACGCCCGCGTTCTGTTAAGCGGGCGCAGCGACCTCCCCACCGCCACGCCCGTGGTTTGTTTAGCGGGCGGTGGATTGTTGGTGTGGTGTGGCACCGCGGTTAGAACTTCAACTCGCCTTTTAGGGTGACGGTGTCGGACGGGTCCGCGGCGTCGGTGGCGCGGTTGGTGGAGAGGTTGAGGTTGAGGGTGTTGTCGGCGGCGGGGCCGGTGGCGGTGCCGAGGGTGGTTTGCCATTGGACGCCGAACTTGATGGTGCGGTCGTCGGCG
>JAPPPS010000042.1 GCA_028817405.1 Gammaproteobacteria bacterium | reverse complement strand
GCGGCCTGTTCTACGAATTAGCCATCCGGCAGATGCAAGCGGAGTGACCGCCGCGACGCTTGCAAGCCATGAAGCGCGCCGCCCGGCGCGGTTGGCTTGCTAACGCATCATCAAGGGGGCGTGGAGAAGGCGGTGGCGGCAACCGTCGTCAGTCGTCTTCGCCGGCCTGCGCGGCGAAAATCGAGGTGTAGCCGCCCGACCAGTCCGGTGGAATCTGGCACGGGCGCGCGTCGTGGCAGGCCCATCTCGCCGGTTGCCCGCGCACCACCTGGCCGGCGTGCGTTGGTGCGTCCGGGTGCGGGGTATAGGGCCGGGCGTCGGCGGCCGAGTAGCAGTTGAGCAGCAACGGGCGCGGCTGTGGCGACCGGCTTGGCGGCGAGCCGTGCAGCGCGCGGCAGTTGTGCGCTGTGATGAAGCCGGCCGGCCCGGTCAGATAGGCCGCCTGCGACAGGTTGAGTTCGGCCGCATCGCGGTCGCTTAAGGCGCCGGCCCAGACGCCGTCGGGCGCATACAAATCGTATAACGGCCCGTTGTGGCTGCCCGGCAGCACCGCCAGCGGGCCGTTGGTCATGTCGGTGTCGGCGAGGTAGCAGCCGATGGTCAGCACCTGGTAGTTGGTGTGCGGAAAGAACTGAATGTCCTGATGCCACGCCACCGCATCGCCCTCGTCGAACCACTTGAAGTTCAGTTTGGAATGGTGGAAGACGACATCCGGCCCGGCCAGGTCGGCGGCCACCTCGGCGATGATGCCGGCGGCAAAATCCCAATACGCCCGGTGCTGGTCGTCCGGGCGTTTCAGACGCCGAAGGGCCGGGTTTTGGCGTGAATGACCGGGTCCTAAGTCGAACACTTCCCCGGATTCGGTCTCGGCGCCGCTGGCGTCGACGAACTGGCCGGTCACTTCGATGAGTTCGGCTAATGTCGATTCATCGACCAGGTTGTCGACGCCGACATAGCCGTGCTCGAAATAATGCTCGCGCTGCGCCTGGGTCAGCACGCGCGGCGGCTGCGACAGGATGGATTCGGGTGTCATGATGCCTCCTCAGCGGTGGGGTTCGTTGTCGGCCGGTTTTGCGGCAGCGTCCGATACGGCAGAGAGTGCGGCCGCGAGTTTTTTCGACTCTCGCGCGGGCATGGTATACGCATGTTCAGGGCCGGGGAATGCGCCGTCGCGCACTTCCGCGGCGTAGCGGGCGAACGCTTGGGTGGCGACCTCGCCGACATTGCCGTAGCGTTTGGCGAATTTGGGCTTGAAGGCGTCGAACGCGCCAATCAGGTCGGCGCCGAGCAGCAACTGGCCGCAGCCGGCCGGGCCGGCGCCGATGCTGAAGGTGAAAATGTCCACCGCCCGGTCGACCGCTTCGCCGACTTCCGGCGGCACCGCCTCGATTTCCAGGCCGACCGCGCCGGCCTCCTCGATGGCGCGCGCGTTGTCGATGATTCGCATGGCATCGGTGGCGCTCGCGCCCTGGCGCTTGAAACCGCCGTAGGTGTTGACGAAATGCGGGCACATGCCGACATGGCTCATCACCGGCACGCCGCTGTCGGCGACCGCTTTGATGGTGTCGAACTGCTCGCGCCCGCCCTGCATTTTGACCGCTTCGGCGCCGCTTTCCTTGGCCAGGCGCAGGGCGTTGTGAACCGCAATCTCCGGAGTCGCGTAGGAGCCGAACGGCATGGCGGCGATGCACAGCGTATTGGGGGCGCCGCGACGCACCGCCTTGATGTGCTCGAGCATCGACTCCACGGTCATCGGCAGCGTGTTGGGGTGGCCGTAGGTAATCATGCCGAGGCTGTCGCCGACCGCGACCACATCCACGCCGCCGCGCTCGGCCCACTGCGCCATCAGGTAGTCGGTGACCGATGCCAGCACCACGCGCCGGCCGGCGCGCTTGCACTCGGTCAGGTCGGGGATGGTGAGTTTGGTCCTGGTGTCGGGCATGGGATTATCCGCCGGGTGAGCGCGCCGCGCTTCATTGAAAGCCCAACAGTTTGGACGGCAGCCACAGCACGGTTTGCGGGAACGCCATGACCACGGCCAGGATGATGATTTGCAGGGCGATAAACGGAATCACGCCGTGGAACATGTGCCGCAGGGTGATTTCCGGCGGGCTGATGCCGCGCAGGTAGAAAATCGCCGGGGCCATCGGCGGGGTCAGATAACTGGTCTGAATCATGATGAGGAACAACACGCAGAACCACACCGGGTCGAAGCCCATGCCGGTGACCAGCGGCACGAACACCGGGATGAAAATCAGCAGGATGGAAATCCAGTCGAGGAAGAATCCCATCACGAAAAAGATGGCCAGGAACACCACTAACATCGCCCATCGACCGAGGTTGGCGCCTTCCAGCAATTGCTCGGTGACAGCCACGCCGCCGGAGCCGATGAAAACGCCGGAGAACATGCTGCCGGCGAGCAGAATGAGCATAATCATGCAGGTGACTTTGAGGGTTTTCAGCAGCGCCTGCTGCAATGTGGCCAGCGAGAAGGTGCGGTACAGCACGGTCAGCACCACCGCCCCCATGGCGCCCATGCCGGCCGCCTCGGTCGGCGCCGCCCAGCCGAGCATGATGGAGCCGAGGACGGTGAAAATCAGCGCCACCGGCGGCAGCAGCGCCACCGCCGTAATGCGCAGTTTGGCAAGCAGAACGGGGTCGTCCGGGGACGGCGGAATGCGCGGCCCGGCGGCCGGGTCGAGCAGGCAGCGACCGAGGATATACAGCAGGTACGCGGTCGCCATGAGCAGGCCGGGGAAGACCATGCCGACGAACAAATCGCCGACCGAGACATCGGCCACCGGCCCTAACACCACCACTACCACCGACGGCGGAATGATGGTGCCGAGCGAGCCGCCGGCGCAGATGGTGCCGGCAATCAAGCCCTTGTCGTAGGCGTATTTCATCATCACCGGAATGGCCAACAGGCCGACCACGGTTTCGGTGGCGCCGATGACGCCCGATGAGGCGGCGAAGATGACGCACATGACGATGGTGCCGAGCGCCAGTCCGCCGGGCAGCCGGCGCGTCCACAAGTGGATGGCCTCGAACAGGCGCTCGGCGACGCCGGAGCGCTCCAGCATCGCGCCCATGAAAATGAACAGCGGCACCGCCGCCAGCACGAAGTTGGAGGCGATGGACTCGACCTTCTGGATGAACTGGTAGATGACCGCGCCCTCGAAGGTGACCAGGCCGAAGACCAGCGCCGTCCCCATCAGCGAGAACGCCACCGGAATGCCCATGAACACCGCCAGCAACACCGCCGGGAACATCAGCAACGCGAAGTAGTCGCCCACGGTCAAGCGCCGGCGCGGCCGCCGAAGATGACCGGCAGGGATTTGCGCAACTCCACCAGCCCCTGCAAACACAGCAGCGCGAAACCGGCGAAGAACACCGCGCGAAACGGCCACACCACCGGATTCCACGCCGACTCGCCGGAGGTCTCGCCGATGAGATACGACTCCCAGGCGTAGGTCCACAACTTCAGCGACAGCCAGAACGCGGCGGGCAGCAGGAAAAACACCAGGCCGACGACATCGACCACGGCCCTGGTGCGCGCGGTGAAGCGGCTGTACAAGACATCGATGCGAATGTGGCCGCGCTCGCGCAGGGTGTAGGCCATGCCCAAAATGAAGTTGCTGCCGGTCGCCATATACCCCACCTCGTAGGCCCACAAGGTCGGGGCGTTCAGCAGGTAGCGCGAGAACACCTCATAGCAGGTGGTCAGCGCCAGCAGCATCACCAGCCACGCGGCCGCAAGACCGGCGCGGCTGGTGATGCGTTCGATGGCGGCGACCACCGGAAATCTCCCCGCCTCAGCGCATCATCTCTTGATGTTGCGGTAGCGGGCGGCGTTTTTCCACAGCGCTTCGTATTCCGACTGCTGCGCCCAGACCCTGCCGAACCAGTCGTTTTTGGCGGCCTGCGTTGCGGCCCATTCATCCGCCATCACCTTGGCCTGTTTTTGCACATCTTCGTCCAGTTCGATGATTTCGTTGCCGGCGTTTTGGTAGAACTCCAAGGCCCTGGCGTCCTCGTGGCCGACCTTCATCCAGAAATCCACGGTGGTCATTTTGGCCGCCAGTTCGACCAATTCCCGGTCGCGCGCCGACAGCGCATCCCAGGCCCGGCTGCCGATGATGCATTCAAACGGCGCGGATGGCTGGTGGATGCCGGGGATGACGACATATTTGGCGATTTTGTGAAAGCCGGGCGTCATGTTCTCATACAGCGTGCCCCATTCAGTGGCGTCGATGGCGCCGCGCTCCAGCGAGGTGAACACTTCGCCGCCGGGCAAACTGACCGGCGCGGCGCCGAGGTTCTTCGAGATTTCCTGCCAGGCGCCGGCGGTGCGCAACTTCAGCCCCTTCAAGTCGTCGAGAGTGCGCACCGCCTTGCGCGAATGCAGGAACGCCTCGGCGGTGCGCATGCCGCACGGCAGGCCGACTACGCCGAATTTCTCGCGCCGCCACTGCCGCCAGATGTCGATGCCGCCGCCTTCGTAAATCCAGTGCAGCATGCGCTCCGAGTCCATGCTGCCGGCGAAGCCGCCGAACACCACCGCCGTGGTGTCCTTGCCCCAGTCGTAGCCCGGCCAGTGGTGGCCGACTTGGGCGATGCCGTTTCGCACCGTCTCAGTGACCTTGAATGATTCGCCTAAGGTGCCGGCCGGAAACACCTCGACGCGGATGCGCCCATCGGTGAGGCGTTCGACATGGCGGGCGAATCCTTTGGCGGCGATTTCATGCAGCGGACCGCCGCTCCACGCGGAGGTCATCTTCCAGTTGTGTTCGGCATCCGCGGCCGCGGAGCCGGCCACCAGCAGCAGCGCGGCGGCCGCAGCCAACGGGATGCGGCGCGAATGGTTCAGTGTGTCGAGTTTCATTGCACTATTCCTCATGGTGGGTTTGCGGGTGTGCTTTGCGGCGCGCGGTGCGAGTCCGCGCGGGCAAAGCGTGGTTTGAAGAGTCGTCCGCGGCGCGTTTTTGCGCGGCCTGTTTGCGGATTTTGCGCGCTTCGGTTTCG
>JAPPPS010000021.1 GCA_028817405.1 Gammaproteobacteria bacterium | reverse complement strand
CAGCGCATTCAGCACCAGATTAACCACGATTACCCGGTTGTCTGCGGGCATGTCTTGCGGCAAGTTGATAATCCAACTTTGCCGAAAGAAGGCTGCGGGGTCCAACTCGGGCTTAAACAGCGCAAAGCGACAGAGTTCGTTCATGGCGGAGGTCGCGCCGTCATCTTTCATTCCCCTCTCTTCATACACCTCGGCGAGATGGTGAAGCACGGTTTGCAACTCGCACGGCGACTCCGCCAACGCGCGCTCCACGGCTTCATAAACGGCAGCGCGTTGACGGTCGCCCAAGCGACCGCCCTTCAAGTTGGAAAACGCATCGCGGAAACGAGAAGCCGCATTCGCAACTCCAACTTGGTCGGTGGCATACAGCGCCAACACATCCAGCGGCACCGCTTCGCGCGGCGGTGAGGCGACGCGCGCGTCGAACAACTGGTCGAGTTTGTAGGTGTTGTCGCCTCCGCTTAAGTCGCCCTTGAAGTCAAAAGCAATCAGGGGAACCTCCGGGGCTTGCTTGTGGATGCTGGACAGCATGTCGACCGCGGTGCGCGTTTTGCCGCTGCCCACGCCGCCCATGATGGCGCTATGCGGCGAGCCGCCGGCGCCGTTTAAATCCCATTGGACTTTTTCCTTGGTGGCGATTTCTTCGGAGATTTCCCCGACCGGCACCGTTATTTGGCCGCTAGTAAGACCGCCGGTGTTGCCTGTTTCCATGCCAATAAGCCGGCCACCATCGGCGGCTGGCAGGTTATGCGGGATTTCGGCAGCATCGACCAATCGTCTCACGAACTTGGTCATGTCTTGTTCCGACCGTTGCCATTCGCTATCCAGCAATTTGATGCCGCGCTTCCAGTGTCCAGACACCAACTCGACCAGCCTGGTCTTATCGATTTCTTCGTTACCAGCGTGCTCTACAACCAGCGCGACCCATGTGGACAAGTTTTCACCGGTACCGAACAAAGTGTCGCCTTTAATAACTCTGGTAGTTTTTGCTCCTACATTTGGCGGAAGCGTGTGGATGGCGAGTGAACGGGCGATAGCCAATCGTGCCGGCTGATAACGATGCGGCATTCCAAGGCGTTTCATAAACTCGTTGTTTAGCGCGTCGGTTTCCTTATCAGGAGGAAAACCGACCGTGTGCAACTTAATCATCGAAATGTTCATGTTTTCACCTCCGATTCGTTAAAGTAGCCTTCTGTTACGGTGGAACAGCCGATACCGCCATCCAGTTTGTATTCAATCAAGTAGGTCGCCAAAATGTTCGGGCGAATCACATCCAGATAACGGTCGACAACTTCGGTGTTTGTGGACAGCAAAATAACCTGCTCACCCCTGTGTGCCAAGTGTTTAAGAACGCCTGTTCGATGCTCTCTGTCCAAGCGGGCAAGCGGCGTATCGACAACCATTGGAAAGGCGCGTTCAGAAACGGCAGACACCGCAGAAAACAAACTCTGCGTGAAAATTTGCTATTCACCGGCCGACAAATCGTTATTGCGGACGTCTCTGTCTTCGCGGTCCAAGAGTTTGACATCGCCTGCATCATCAATTTTTATGCATTGAACCAGGTCCTTCTTATGCGCCATTGCACGGTGCGCCCTGGTCATCTCCTCTGAAATTTTGTCGATTTGCCCCGGCACAGCATCATCGATAATACCCTCCATCATAGTGGCGACGGCACGTGCTCGTTCCGCCCTGCGCATTGCCGGCTTGGCCTCGTCAATTGTCGACCTCATTCGCGCCAACTCTTTCCTTTTGGCGTCCACCTGCCCGTCCAGCCCTTGGCGTTCACGAGTCAGCCTATCCGACTCCCTCCCAAGATCTTGAATTTTGGAATCTAATTTTTCCATACTTTTGCGTTTTTCATTTACAGCAGGCTCTACCGCCTCAATCCTTGCCACTTCATCTCGAATTTGCTTGAGGCGATTTTCATGTTCGGAAATCGAATTGAGCAGACCAAAAATTTCCACCGCGCCAAGATTGTCTTGCTCGTTCAACTTGTCGATAACCAGATTGCGCTCATGTACGCTTAAATACTCGTGCAGGTACTCTTCCGCGCAACCGTCGGGCGGAGGAAACCACAGGTTTGTCCATGAGTTGTGGGCAATATGCAACACTTCACCCTGCTGCTGGTCGCTAATCGGCGGCACGATGTCATCCATCTTCTGGTCCATGTCCTGCAAAAAATTGTCTATGCGACTGTCCCCTTGTTGTTTACCGGATTCCCAGTTTGCGCGGATATTTTCACTTTTCACGCGGGCCTTCAACTGACCGCGCAACTTGGCGCCGGACAGCGCCAGCGCAATATCTTCGGAAAGAAGTTTCATCAGCCGTTCATTGCCTTCCTTTATGGCCGTTTCGCATTCAGCCAATCGTTTATATTGTTGATTGGACTGATTTTTGGCGCCAGCCCCAAGACGCAACAATTCGTCCATAATTTTGTCTCGCTCTTTCTTGGCTGCCGATAATTTCGGAAAAATATCGGCAAACGCCCCGACGCTTTTATCTCGGTTGCTTTCTAATTTCTTGAGTTCTTTCTCTGTCGCATTAGCGCTATCGTTCGTGACGTTTGGCACGCTGTTCTGGCGTTGCTCCGCATAGTCGTTCAGATTTTTTGCGAGTTTTCGCAACTCCGGTATACCGAGCAACCCTTCGATTCCCAATCGCACTTGTTCTTTCATTTCCCGTCCCGCCAGCACCCGGACTTGCTCGCCGTCAAACACAAAGAAAGTGACGAGACTGCGCGGCAGAAAGGTGTGAGCAATATAACCACGATACCAATCGACTCGCTCTTGGTGTGACAATTTACGCTCAGGGTACGGTTTTTCGTCCGGACCGACCGCTTGATGTTTCTCGCCTTCGAAAATTTGAATATCCTCATCCTGGACCTGACATTCGCCGCTTTCTGTGAAGTGCCAAATTCGTGAAATTTCAATCGGCCCTTCATCGCCAATGAATTCAAGCGTGACGGAGCATGAATAACGCCCCCTGGCGATTGCGCCGCGATGCAGCGCTTTTTCCAAGAAGGTTTTGTAGGGTTGCTCGCTCACATTCTCGGTTTCAGAAAACATCGAATTCGAAACCAGCG
Source organism: Gammaproteobacteria bacterium (assembly GCA_028817405.1). Classification (GTDB taxonomy): domain Bacteria; phylum Pseudomonadota; class Gammaproteobacteria; order Arenicellales; family Poriferihabitantaceae; genus JAHRAW01. Next base: position 1,963 of record JAPPPS010000021.1, on the reverse strand, counting down.
GCATGCCGTCTTTCCCGAACATGCACAGGATGATCGCCTGATAAAGGCTGGTTTTCCCATAGCCGTTGGGCGCGCCGATTAGCACGATATTTTTGCCGTTTTCTCCGGGGATGGGCGCTGGAAAATTAAACTCGGCGGATTCATACGCCTTCCAGTCGCGCAGTTGGATTTTAGAGATATACATGGTCTCATGTTTCCTCGATTTTGATGCGGTCAAGGATGTCGTCGAAATGGGCGAACAATTCGCGACGGCGAAAGTTCACATTGCTCGTGATTTGCGCTTCAACCAATTCCTTGAAGGCGTCAAAATCAAGACCATTCTCCTTGCAGGAATCGGTCACCAGTTTGCCCCCTTCCGGAGTGTTCAGCAACACAACTGTTTTGTTGGTCATCTTTCACTTCCCCCCGTTGATTTGGTGGATGCCCACGGACTGCGGGCGGGATTGGCGGATGATGTCGTCCGCCCATATTTGGCGGATGATTTCGGTTTCCTCTTCGCTGATTAAATCTTTGCCGGTTTCCGCTTGCACGGATTCGAGGCGTTGCAGAATTTCAGCGCGCGTTTGCAGCGTGTACGGTCCCGGTATCAAGCCGCCGTCGCGCGCCATGGTGATTTTGCCGTTGCGTCGCCGCGCTTGTCTGCGATGCGGTTCGTTGCGAATTGAGACCAGCCAATCCCTGAAACTCAACAGCGGTCCGAACTCGTCAAATCCGGAGTCGACAAACCCCGCCAAACTGCGGTCCTTCTCCACCACGGTGCAAGTCCAGCAGCCAAAGCGGGATGACCGTGTGCCGCAAGAGGGCACATCGGACTTTTGCGTAACCACCGGACATTCGCCGCCGCCGGCATCACGGTAGAGTTTAATCAGTTTCTGGTGCGACCCGCCCCAAGGCGGCGCGTGGCAGGACAAAAACTCCCACACATCATCCGTTGACAACTCAACGATTGGGCGAAATACCATACAACCGGGCATGTCGCCATGCGGGTTCAAGCGCCCGTTACTGTCATGGCGCGCCACCGATGCGCGGCGCGCGATGCTCTCGGACCGCCGTACGCCCAACAGCAAAATAGCCCGCCCTTCGGCGGAGATTTGCTCTTTCACATAGCGGCTGGTGGGTTGAATTTTCATGCGGTCGGTGCACCAGCGGAAAGACTGGTTCGGCGACGGATATCCGCGGCCAATCAAGTTCACCCAGAAAGACTGGTCGGTCTCCGGCCGGGTAATGCAAGTATCGACCGGCAAATCAAAAGCCGCGGCCGCATGGCTGATTTCCCTGATGCCGTTTGTCATGTGTTCGACCACCAGCGGACTTTCCACCAATGTGTCGTTGGCGATGAAGTGGACCGGCCGAGTGCGCCGACTGGGCGGCAACGCCATCAGCATTTCAAAAACCAAGTGCGCGACTAATGTGCTGTCCTTGCCGCCGGAGAAGGCCACTATCCACGGATAACGATGTCCCTCGCCGTATTCCTCGCGCAAAACAGCGCGAATATCGGCGATTCTGGTCGGCAATTGGTTGTCCCAGCAACTCTCCGCGGCTGTCGTTGGAGTGGTCATTTTCGCGCCCCCGATTACTAAAAATGTATCACAAACCGCATCAAATCCCCCCCAAAATCTCCCCCGCCCGCCTCAGCGTCTCATCCTGCTTGGCGAAACAAAATCGGATAATCCGGTCGCCGGGCGGAGTCTGATAAAACGGCGACAGGGGGATGGTGGCGACGCCTTTTTCGGTGGTCAGCCACTTGGCGAAGGCCAGGTCGTCGAGGTCGCCGCATTCGGGCAGCAGGGCGCTGTAGTCGGCCAGTTGGAAATAGGTGCCGGCGCAGGGCAGGGGGCGGAATTTGGAGTCGGCTAACAGGCCGGCGAACAGGTCGCGCTTGCGCTGGTAGAAGGCGGACAGGCCGAGATACTGGCCGGGCTCATCGCGCACGAAATCGAGTCTTGCTGGGGGTAGGTTGGAT
>JAPPPS010000025.1 GCA_028817405.1 Gammaproteobacteria bacterium | reverse complement strand
ACGCCCGAAACAACTTCGGCGCGCGCGCAGCCGCGGCAAAATGCGCGGCGTTCACGATGCTCGACTCGCGACCGCGCTTGCTTTTGTTCGCGCTCGAAGTCGCGGCGGATGCCTTCGCCGTTTTCGATGCGCCGCCCGCGCGCATCGTCCTGACCGGTTCGGTCATTGTTTATCTCCGATGGAAGTTGAATGAAAAATAAACCGCCGCCGCATCAGAGGGCCGACGATTCGCTGGCGGGGAGAATACCACATTCAAATATGCGGCGTGGGGAAAACGCCGGACTCCGGGTCGGGGCCCTTCGTTGCGGCTAAATCAACCGTACTTCTAATTCCACAGCCACCGGAGGCGTTCCGGCGGCGTGCGCGTTATTCCGTTCCCCGCTCGGCTAAGTGCGTGGTGATGGCGGCGATGATGGCATCGGCGTTGGTGGAGCGGGTGGTTAGCAGCAGGCCGCGTTGCCGGTAGAAGTCGATGAGCGGGGCGGTTTTTTGGGCGTAGGTGCGCAGGCGGTGCGCGATGGCGTCGGGGGTCTCGTCTTCGCGCTGCACGACTGCGCCGCCGCATTTGTCGCACACGCCTTCGACCGCCGGCGGTTTGCTTTTGATGTTGTAGATTTCCTGGCAGTCGGGATTCTCGCAGGTGCGGCGGGTGCTCAGGCGGTCGAGAATGACTTCGCGCGGCGCTTCGATGTTGACCGCAAGGTCGAGCGCGATGCCGAGTTTGCCGAATAATTCCTGCAACGCGCGCGCTTGCGGAATGGTGCGCGGGAAGCCGTCGAGCAAAAATCCGCCGGCGCAATCCGGCTCGCGCAGGCGCGATTCCATGATGTCCATGACCAATTCATCCGGCGCCAATTCGCCGCGGCTCATGAACGCCTGCGCGCGTTTCCCCAAGGCGCTGCCGGCCTCGACCGCGCCGCGCAGGATGTCGCCGGTCGAGATTTGCACCGCGCCGCCGCTTGCCGACAGCAACTTGGCGATGGTGCCTTTGCCGGCTCCGGGCGCGCCTAACAGTACGAGTTTCATGCGCCGCTCCCCGCCGCCGCCAGTCGCACACCGTCCGGCACTTCCAAGGTCGAAGTCGGGAACGCGATTTGCGCGCCGCGGGCGTCGATGATGGCGTTGATTTGCAGCAGGACATCCTGTTTGACGCGGTGGAACTCGGCCCACACCGTGGTGCGCGTGTAGGCGGAGATGAAGAAGTCCAGCGACGATGGCGCGAATTTGTTGAAGTTGACGATGGTGGTCTCGGCCGAGTCGAGGTCCGGGTGGCGCTCTAACATGGCCTGCACATCGGCGACGATGGCGTCCATTTTGCCGGCGTCGCGGTATCGAATGCCGACCGTCTCGTACAGCCGGCGGTGCGTCATGCGCGACGGGTTGACGATGACCATGGTCGAGAACACGCCGTTGGGAATGTAAATCGGGCGTTTGTCGAACGAGCGAATGCGCGTGAGTCGCCAGCCGATGTGCTCCACGCCGCCTTCGATGCTGCGGTCCGGCGAGCACACCCAGTCGCCGACCGCGAACGGACGGTCCAGGTACAGCATCAGGCCGCCGAAGAAATTCGCCAGCAAATCGCGCGCCGCAAAACCGATGGCGATGCCGCCGATGCCGCCGAACGCCAGCACCCCGGCGATGCTGAATCCGAGGGTTTGCAGCGTCACCAAACCGGCCGTGATGAGAATCGAAGCGCGCAGCAGTTTGCCGAGGGCGTCGACGGTGGCCGCGTCCAGCCGCCCGTCCTCGGGCGCGGCGGCCGGGTCGGATGAGTCGCCCGAGGCGCCGGACTTGGCGGTGATTTCATGCTGCACGCGCACCGTCAGGCGCAGCAAAAACCAGGTGAGCGCGCAAATCACGCCGATTTGCCGCAGCGGCCGGACCGCGGTGAAAATCGCGGCCTCGGTTTGTGCGCGCACGATGTCGGCGGCGAAAGTCAGGCCGACCACCCACACCAACAGCAGCGCCGGCCCCTGCAGCGCCGCCACCACCGAGTCGTCCCACACATTGGCGGTGCGTTTGAGTTTGGCGTGCAAGTTGTTCAGCGCGCGGCGCAGCAGGAAACTGCCGAGCAGCGCGGCGAACACCACCACGAACACCTGCACGACCCAGGCGTTTTGGCTCGCCCAATGAATGAATTCGAGGTGGAAGTCCGACATGGTGGTGACGGTGCGGGTGACGGTGCGGTGACGGTTGATGCGGTGACGGTGCGATGGTGACGGTGCAGCGACGGTTGATGCGGCGACGGTGACGGTGACGGTGCCGCGGCGCGACGGTGACTCCGGCGACGGTTCAGTCGGTGATTATAGCGCGGCGCGGACCGTTACCACGCCGCGAACACCGCGCGCGCCACCTCGACGCTGCGGTCGATGTCGGCGGCGGTGTGCGCGGCCGAGACGAAGCCGGCCTCGAACGGCGACGGCGCGAGATAAACGCCGCCGGCCAACATGCCGTGGAAGAACCGCGTGAACACCGCGGCGTCGCAGGCGGTGACATCGGCGAAACAAGTCACCGCCGCCGCGTCTGTGAAGAACAAGCCGAACATGGAGCCGGCGCGGTTGGCGCGCAGCGCCACGCCGGCGTGGGCCGCGGCGTCGAGTAAACCGTCGACCAACCGCGCGGTCTGAGATTCGAGTTGCGCGTAGAAACCGTCCGCGGCCGCGGCCTGCAGCGTCGCCAAGCCCGCGGCCATGGCCACCGGATTGCCGGACAGCGTCCCCGCTTGGTAGACGCCGCCCTGCGGTGCCAGGCCGGCCATGATGTCCGCGGGCCCGCCGAACGCGCCGACCGGCATGCCGCCGCCGATGATTTTGCCGAGCACGGTCAAGTCGCCGCGCACCCCGTACGCGCCTTGCGCGCCCTGCGGTCCGACGCGAAAGCCGGTCATCACTTCGTCCATTATCAGCAAACTGCCGGCCGCGTCGCAGCGCGCGCGCACGCCTTCGAGGAAGCCGGGCTGCGGCGGCACGCAACTCATGTTGCCGGCCACCGGCTCGATGATGACCGCGGCGACGCCCTCGCCGGCCGACTCGGCCGCGGCAAAAACCGCGTCTACCGAATCCAAGTCGTTGAAGCGCGCGGTCAGCGTGTCGCGCGCCACCGCGGCCGGCACGCCGAGCGAGTCCGGCACGCCGCCGGTCAGCGCCCCGGAGCCGGCCTTCACCAGCAAGCCGTCGGCGTGGCCGTGGTAGTTGCCCTCAAACTTGATGATTTTGTCGCGCCCGGTGTGGCCGCGCGCCAGGCGAATCGCGCTCATGGCGGCCTCGGTGCCGGAGTTGACCATGCGCACTTGCTCGAGCCACGGCAGGCGCGCGCAAATCGTCTCCGCCAGTTCGGTCTCCAGCAGCGTCGGCGCGCCGAAACTCAAACCGCGGCCGATGCGCGCGGCGACCGCATCCAGCACCCGGCGGTCGGCGTGGCCCAACAGCATCGGGCCCCACGAGCCGACATAGTCGATGTAGCGCGCGCCGTCCTCGGCGGTGAGATGCGCGCCGTCGGCCGCGGCGATGAACACCGGCGCGCCGCCGACCGCTTGGAAGGCGCGCACCGGCGAGTTGACGCCGCCGGGGATGACGCGCCGCGCGCGCGCAAAAAGCGCGCGGTTGGAGTCGCGCTCGGGGTCGCCGCTGGAGTCGCGTTCGGGGGCGAGATTTGGTTCGCTGGGGTCGCCGGTGTTCATGGTGTCGCTAAATTTATTCGCCGGGCCAGGCCGCGCATTCGCGCGCGCGCAGCATAAACGGATGGCGGATGCGCAGGATGTGCTGTTTGCCCGCGGCCTTGATGCGCCCGCGCGCGATGAGGCGGCGGCCGGTCAGGTCGTCCGCTTGTTGTCCGGGCCAGAATTTCCGCCACGCGCCGCGGTAAATCAACAGCGTCAGGCGGTCGTCGAGGGTCACGCGCACATCGTTGTTGCGCCGCGCGACCGCGGTGACGGTGCCGGCGACCCGCCCCATGCCGCTGCGAATTTCCGCGCCGTCCGCGAGGTTTTGCAACTTGAAATGCGGGTCGGACCACAGTCCCCGGCCGGCCCGGCAGGCCTCGGCCTCGATGCCGCCGTAGACGCGCAAGTGGCTGATGTTGGGCGGGTAGGCGGTCACCATCGCGTAGCCGCGGCGCAGCAGTTCGCGCTGCACATCGACGCCGTCCGGCAAATACAAATGCGCGAGGGTGCGGCCGTAGTAGCCGACCGACTCCTCGCCGATGACGATTTTCACGCGCTTTTTCGCCACCAGTTCGCGCAGCAACCGTTTAGCCTCGATGAAGAACGGCTGCGCCGGCACCAAGCGTTTGCCGCCGCCGCTTTTGCGGATGCGCTTGCCTTCCGGGGTGTCGATGCCGAGTAAGCGGATGCGCTCGCCGCCTTGGATTTCCACGGTGTCGCCGTCGATGACTTGGGTGACGGTGACGAATTGCGCGCCGGCGTCGGGGCCCGTGGCCAGCGCGGCGGCGGATAAACTGATGCCGGCGAGGGCGGCGAGCGCGACGGTGGCGACGACAACGATGCCAAAGGATGCGCCAAGGAATGCGCCAAGGGAGTCGCCAGGGGAGTCGCCGAAAGAGTCGCCGGAGAATGCGCCGTTCGCCGCTTGCCCGCGGCCGCTCACACCGCGGCCGGGGCCGCGGTTGCGCCGGCACTCGAGCGGCGGCGGTATTTGGCTTGGAACTTGCCCACCCGCCCCGCGGTGTCGACGATTTTCTGCTTGCCGGTGTAAAACGGATGGCATGCCGAGCAGATTTCCACCTGCAACTCGCCGCCCAAAGTGGATTTGGTCTCAAAGCGGTTGCCACAAGCGCACACCACCTTAAGGTCGTGATAATCAGGATGAATGCCGGGTTTCATTTCAAGGCCTCGGAAATTGGTGGTTGAAGTGAAAACGAAGACCGCGATTATACCGCAGTCAGGCGCGGAAAACGGCATGCATTGCGCGCCTGCGGAGAATATGGCGGCGGTGACGGTCGATGCGGCGGGCGCGCCGCAATTTTCGCTATACTGCCGTTATGTCTCAAGTCGGTTTGGTCGGCGTTTATAAGCGCTGGGGGGCGGTTGTGGGGGTGGAGGACTTCAACCTGCAGACCGCGGAGCGTG
>JAPPPS010000092.1 GCA_028817405.1 Gammaproteobacteria bacterium | reverse complement strand
CGCTGGGGGGCGGTTGTGGGGGTGGAGGACTTCAACCTGCAGACCGCGGAGCGTGAGTTTGTGGTTTTGCTGGGGCCGTCCGGCTGCGGCAAGACGACCACTATGCGCATGATTGCGGGGCTGGAGGATCCGAGCGCCGGCGAGATTCGCATCGGCGGGCGAGTGGTCAATGATTTGCAGCCGAAAGACCGCGATGTGGCGATGGTGTTTCAGAACTACGGTTTGTATCCCAACTTGACGGTGTATGAAAACATCCGGTTCCCGTTGAAGGTGCGCAAGACCGATGCGCGCGAGCACGATGCGCGGGTGCGGCGGGCCGCGGCGCGGGTGGCGTTGGACGGGCTCTTGGAGCGCAAGCCGCGCGCGTTGTCCGGCGGGCAGCGCCAGCGGGTGGCGTTGGCGCGCGCGATTGTGCGGCGGCCGGCGGTGTTCTTGATGGACGAGCCGCTGTCGAATCTCGACGCCAAGTTGCGCGTGTCCACGCGCGCCGAGATTAAAAACTTGCAGCACGCGTTGCAGGTGACGACCATTTATGTTACGCACGACCAGGTGGAGGCGATGACGCTCGCCGACCGCGTGGTGCTGATGAACCAAGGGCGGGTGCAGCAAATCGGCGCGCCGATGGAGATTTACGATGCGCCGGCCAATGCGTTTGTCGCCGGCTTTATCGGCTCGCCGGCGATGAACCTGGTGGCCGGCGCGGTCGACGGCGGCGTGTTCACCGCGCCGAACATGCGCTTGCCGGGCCTGCCGCACGGTTTGCCCGGCGCCATCACGCTGGGGTTTCGCGCCGAGGATATTCATGTCACCGACTCGGCCGACGCTTGCATTCGCGCGCCGGTGTACAGCCTCGAGTTGCTGGGCGACTCCACGCTGGTGACGGTGAAAAGCGGCGATGCGCTGGTGGCGGCGCGCGCGCATAAAAGTTTCACCGCCGACATCGGCGCGGCCGTCGGCTTGGCGGTGGCCGCGGACAAGTGTCATTTTTTCCATTGCGCGCACGGTGGTAGAATCGCCGCGTGACTCCAAGCCATTCAACCTTTCACTCTCAACGGAGGCAACCCAAATGAAACCGACAAAAATCATCCGCACGCCACTGCTCGCGGCCGCGCTGTTTATGTTCGCCATGCCGGGCGCGCATGCATGCGACTTTCGCAACACCACGCCGGTGTCCATGCTCTCGGCCGGCTTTGAAGCATGGAAGGTGGTGAGCGGCGCGATGGAAGAATGCGGCAACTTCAACGCCGAACTCGACCAGGAGTTTCGCACCAAGCAGCCGGCCGCTTTCGCCGCGCAACCGTCGCAGTACACCTTGGGCGGCGTGGCCAACGGCACCTTGGTGCCGCTGCTGAACGACGGCAGCATTCGCGCGTTGAATTCGCTGGTCGACAAACACGGCGCGCACTTGTTGCCGAATCAATTGATTCGCAACGATGATGATGTGGTCGCGATTGCGATGATGATTAACGCGCAGCACTTGATGTACCGCCGCGACATTCTCGACGACTTGAACATCGCGCCGCCGAAAACTTACGACCAGGTATTGGCCGCGGCGAAGCAAATCCAAGCGGCCGGCGTGGTCGACTATCCGCTCGGCGGCACTTATAAATCCGGCTGGAACCTGGCGCAGGAATTCGTCAACATGTACTTGGGCCTGGACGGCGAACTCATCGACAGCGGCAACCGCCCGGCTCTCAACAACGCCCGCGGCCAGGCCGCGCTGCGCATGATGAAACGCCTGACTGTGTACATGGACCCGGAATATTTGGTGTCCGACTCCACTTACGTACAACAGCAGTTTCAGCAGGGCAAAATCGCCATGGCCAACCTGTGGGCGAGCCGCGCGGGGGCCATGGACAACGCCGAGGAATCCACCGTGGTCGGCTTGGTGGACTTCGCGGCCGCGCCGGCGGTGATTCCCGGCGGCGCGCCCGCGACCACGCTGTGGTGGGACGGCATGGTCATCGCCAGCAATGTTTCCGACGCCGAGGCCGAGGCCGCGTTTCGCCTGATGATGCACGGCATTTCCGACCCGGTGCTGTCGGCGAACAAAGACGCCGCCATCTGGCTGACCGATGCGTTCGCGCCGGCGCGCATCGCCGCGGGGGCCATGGCCTCGGCGCAGGGCGGCGCGCCGTCGTATCCGGCCTCCACCGCCATGGGCTTGCTCCACACCGCGCTCGGCAACAACCTCGCCGACTACCTGACCGGCAAGGAATCGGCAAAGCAAACATTGGCCGATGTCGAGGCCGCGTATATCACCGCGGCCGAAGAGGCCGGGGTGTTGTAGCGGCGGTTTCTTCCGCGGGGACGGCGCGATGCGGCGCAAAACATTTGTCGCTTTCGTCGCGCCGTCTTTGGTCGCCATGGCGGCGCTGATTGCGCTGCCATTGCTGTCGGTTCTCGCGCAGAGTTTCTTCGTCACCACCGAGGTGATGGAGACCGTGGTGCAGAAAAACTGCGACCCGTTCGGCTGCAAAACCGAGGAAGTGCTGGCGCCGGTGCGCGGCGACGACGGCCGCATCGTGCGCGCAACCAGATGGGTCGGCTTCGACAACTACCGCGCGCTGCTGCAGCCGGATACGGTAGCCGCGGCCTTCGCCGCCGGCGGCCGCGGCTGGGCGGCGTTGGCAAACATCGATTTCTACCGTGCGCTGCGCTTCACTCTCACCTTCACTTTAATCACGCTGCCGCTGGTGTTGTTGGTCGGCCTGGCGCTGGCGTTGTCGGTCAACCGCGCATTGCAGTCGTTGCGCGGCCCGGTCATCTTCGTCAGTCTGCTGCCGTTCATCATCACGCCGCTCATCGGCGCGTTGTCGATTCGCTGGCTGTTCATCGGCGACGGCATTCTCACCGCGGCGCTGGAATGGTTTTTGGAGCGCGACATCGCGTTGTTCGCGCAAGGCTGGACTATCGAAGTTCTCATGCTGTTCTACCGCGTCTGGCATGTCGCGCCGTTTGCGTTCGTGGTGTTCTACGCCGCGCTGCAGACCGTGAGTCAAGACGCATTGGAAGCCGCGCTCATCGACGGCGCGACGCGTTTGCAGCGCCTGCGTTATGTCATCATTCCGCACTTGGCGCCGCTGATTGTTTTTGTCGCGCTGATTCACTTGATGGATGCGTACCGCGTGTTCGAAGAAATCATCGGCTTCTCGGCGCAGGCGCACCGCATCTCGCTGCAGTGGATGACTTTTGACTTGCTGCAGCCGGATGACTCCGGCAACCGCGCCATCGCCCGCGCCTCGGCCTCGGCCATGCTGACCATGGTCGGCGTCACGCTGTTGTTGGCGCCGCTGCTGCGCCGGACTTGGCGCGACTATGGCGGCGGCGACAGCGGACGGTAACTCGATGGCGCGATAACATGATGGCGACCACGGCAACCACGGCAACGGTAGCGACCACGGCGACCACGGCGACGGTAGCGCGCGCGTTTCACTTAACCACCGGCCTGCGCGTGACGGTGACGGTGTTCCTGTGCGCGTGGTTGTTGTTGGCGGCGTTTCCGCTGCTGTGGATTTTGGTGATGTCGTTCAAGTTGCCGGTGGATGCGTTCGCGCCGAATCCGCTGACCGTCCTCTTCGGCCCGCAAACGCAGGCGGCCGCGGGCGGGTTGACGCCCATCGCCGCGTTGGTGACGGTCGCATGCATCTGGTTGGCGGTGCGTTGGCGGCCGGTCGCGCGCGCATGGCGGGGAACGGTCGCGCAAGTATTAAAACCGTTGCCGCGCATGTTGGCCGCGACGCTCGCGTGGTTAACCGTGTTCATCGCCGCGCCGTTGGTGTTGGTCACCGTCGCATGGATGCTCGTTCAAACCGCCGAGTCGCTGCTGGCATTCGCGCCGGCGTTTGACTGGCTGGCGCGGCCGTTCATCGGCTTCACCTTGCAGCACTACCACGCGGTATGGGTCGGCAACGAATTCTACCGCCAGTTCATCAACTCCGCGCTCATCACCTTCGGCGTGGTGCTGGTTTCCCTCACTATCGGCACCACCGCCGGCTATGCGTTGGCGCGCGCGAGGTCGTCGCTGGCGTTTTGGATTCTCATCATCGCGTTGGTGTTTCGCGCGCTGCCGCATTCGGTGTTAGTGTCGGGTTACCTGCCGCCGTTCATCGACTACGGTTTATACGGCAAGCACATCGCGGTGGTGATTGTGTTGGCGGCGATTAACCAGCCGTTTACGATTTGGATGCTGCGCTCGTTCTTCGCCAACATTCCGGCCGAGTTGGACGAAGCGGCGATGGTCGACGGCTGCTCGCCGTTTCAAGCGTTCTGGCGCGTCATCATGCCGGTGATGTGGCCCGGCGTGATTACCACCGGCTTGTTTTCGTTTCTTCTGGCGTATAACGATTACCTGGTCACCGCGCTGCTGCTCGACGGCCCATCCATGACCATGGTGCCGTCCATCACCCAGTACTTTAACCGCGAGACCACCATGACCGACCAGGTGGAAGCGGTGGCCGCGGCCGTGTCCATCACCGCGCCGCTGTTTCTTCTGGTGATGATTTTCCAAAAGCAACTCGTCTCCGGCTTGGTGCAGGGGGCGGTGAAAGGTTAACCGCAAACGCATGAGGATTGAACCATGAACGACAAACGCGATGAACATGACGGTGATGCTCACGCCGCGCAAACCCGGCGCTCGCGCAAGGTGGTCGAAGACATGGTCGACGGCTTGAACCGGCATGTCATCGACGGCCAGGAAAAGTGGTGGCACGCAAACGCCACCTGGCGCGGCCCGGCCGGCGCCGGCTTGAAGAGCGGCGTGAAAGAATTTCAAGACGCATGGCAGCGGCCGTTCCTGGCCGCGTTCCCGGACAAAAAGGCCTCCGACTGTATCCGCATCGCCGACGGCAAATTCGTCGCCGCGGCCGGCTACCAGGAGGCCACGCACCGCGGCGAGTTCCTCGGCATCCCCGCCACCGGCAAAAAGGTGCGCCTGCGCTACATGGACTTCTGGGAAATCGAAGACGGCAAAATCAAGGACAACTGGGTGCTGCTGGACTTCGTCGACCTACTCCGGCAATTAGGCGTCGACCCGCTGCGCGGCGCCGGCTTCGACCAAGGCGACTGGAACCCCGACACCTTCGACACCGGCGGCGCCGCCTGGCCGCC
>JAPPPS010000079.1 GCA_028817405.1 Gammaproteobacteria bacterium | reverse complement strand
CGGCGAAAATGCCGGGGGCCGTCATTCCCGCTTGGACGCGGGAATCCAGACGCCAAGGATGGCAAATTCACCGACGCAACGATGCCGCATTTGAATCGCGGACCGTCCCTCACTCGTCACGCCCGCAGTCTGTTGAGCGGGCGTCCAGCGTCTTTAATTAACCGCCGAGGAAAATGAAAAGCAAAGACTCTGGATTCCCGCTTAAAAACCTGCGGGAATGACGGCGCTTCGCGCCGTGCAAACCGTCGCGCCGCGGAATTAAGCGCGCCGCGGACGGTCGAAGCGGCGAAAATGCCGGGGGCCGTCATTCCCGCTGGGCCTGCCCCCGCCCCCGAGCGGGGGACGCGGGAATCCAGACGCCAAGGACGGCAAATTCACCGACGCAACGATGCCGCATTTGAATCGACGGTCGCGCCCGCTTAACAACCTGCGGGCGTGGCGGGAGGGGCTGTGGGCGAAATCACCAGCGCGCCCCACTGCCACTCCGGCAACAGCCGGAGTCCAGAGTATTTAACTGCCGGCGCAAAGCACCGTCACACCCACGGTCGCCCCGCCGTCACGCCCACAGTCCGTTAAGCGGGCGTCCAGAGTCTTTGCTTTTGTTCGATTCCACGCCAGCCCAATATAAAGACTCTGGATTCCCGCTTAAAAACCTGCGGGAATGACGGCCCCCGGCATCTTCCGACCATCGCCAGCGGTTCGACCGTCACCGTCGCGCGGGCTGCTTCGCGCCGGTCGAGCCAATTCCGACTTAAAACAACCCCTCCACTTCCCCGGCGGCGTTCAGGCGGATGTGGTTGGCGGACGGGGTGCGGGGCAGGCCGGGCATGGTCATGATGTCGCCGCAGACCACGACGACGAAGCCGGCGCCGGCGGACAAGCGGACTTCGCGCACCGGCAGGACATGGCCGGTGGGCGCGCCTTTTAAGTCCGGGTCGGTGGAAAAACTGTACTGCGTCTTGGCGATGCACACCGGCAAATCGCCGAAGCCGGACTCCTGCAAGTCGCGGATGTGGTTGCGGGTTTTTTGGTCCGCGATGACTTCGTCGGCGCGGTACAGTTTGGTCGCCACGGCGCTGATTTTGTCCCACAGCGGCAGGTCGTCCGGATACGCGGTTTTGAAATCGGCGCCGCCCTCATCGGCCACGCGCGCGACTTCGGCCGCCAACGCTTCCGCGCCGGCGCCGCCGCGCGACCAGTGGTCGGCGTCGATGGCGACCACGCCGCGCGACTCGGCCGCGGCGCGCACCGCGGCCATCTCGGCGTCGCTGTCGGCGGTGAAACGGTTGACCGCGACCACCACCGGCAAACCGAACGATTGGATGTTTTCGATGTGGCGGGTGAGGTTGACGCAACCGGCCGCGACCGCTTCGACATTTTCCGCGCCCAAGTCGGCGCGCGCCACGCCGCCGTGCATTTTCAGCGCGCGCACGGTGGCGACCAACACCACCGCATCCGGCGCCAGACCGGCGCTGCGGCATTTGATGTTGAAGAATTTCTCCGCGCCCAAGTCGGCGCCGAAGCCGGCCTCGGTGACCACATAATCCGCCAACTTCAACGCCGCGCGGGTGGCGATGACCGAGTTGCAACCGTGCGCGATGTTGGCGAACGGGCCGCCGTGGATGAACGCCGGGCTGTGCTCCAGGGTCTGCACCAAGTTCGGCGCAATCGCGTCTTTCAGCAGCACCGTCATCGGGCCCGGCGCCAGCACCGCATCGGCGCGCACCGGCGCGCGCTCGCGGGTGTAGCCGATGACGATGCGGCTCAATCGCGCCTGCAAATCCGCGGCGTCACGCGCCAGGCAGAAAATCGCCATGACCTCCGAGGCGACGGTGATGTCGAAGCCGTCCTCGCGCGGGTAGCCGTTGGCGGCGCCGCCCAATGAACTGGTGATTTGCCGCAGCGCGCGGTCGTTCATGTCCACCACGCGCCGCCAGGTGACGCGCCGGGTGTCGAGGCCCGCGGCGTTGCCCCAGTAGATGTGGTTGTCGATGAGCGCCGACAGCAGCGCGTGCGCCGAGGTGATGGCGTGGAAGTCGCCGGTGAAATGCAAGTTGATGTCTTCCATCGGAATTACTTGCGCATAACCGCCGCCGGCGGCCCCGCCCTTCATGCCGAAGCACGGCCCGAGCGACGGCTCGCGCAAGCACACCATCGCCTGCTTGCCGATGCGGTTCAGGCCGTCGGTCAAGCCGACCGAGGTGGTGGTTTTGCCCTCCCCGGCCGGGGTCGGGGTAATCGCCGTGACCAAGATGAGTTTGCCGTCCGGGCGGGATTGCAATCCGTCGATGAAGTCGAGGCTGACCTTGGCCTTGGTGTGGCCGAACGGCGCCAGCGACGGTTGCGGAATGTTTAACTTGGCGGCGATTTCGGCAATCGGTTTGATGGGCGCGTGCTGCGCGATTTCGATGTCGGACATGGGTGCGGTGCGGGTTGGTGTTTGGGTGTTGGTTGGCGACGGCCGGGCGCGGGTTGCACGGTTCGATTCGCCGCGCGCGGCCGCGCATTAAAGCCGCGGATTATGGAATCGTTTGGCGGGTTTGTATAGTCCGGCCGGCGGTTGGTTGGTCGCCATTGAGTCGCCGCTCGGTCGCCGCTGTCGCGCATAAGTCGCCGCCGAATCGAGCGAGTCGCGCGCCCGCGCAGGTTGGAATTGGCGCGGCGCTTTGCATACAATACCGCGCAAACATCGACCATCCGCTGACAAGCATGGCACGCAAACGAGCCGCGTCACGCAAACCCAAATCCCACCGCCCCAGTCCATCCGCCGGCCCAAAACTGTCGCAAGCGGCGAAGGTGGCGGCGACCGCGGCCGCAGCGGGCAAACCGGGAAAAGCGGCGCGGACACCGGGGCCGGCCGGGGCGAAATTCTCGCGGCCCGGCCGGCCGGTTGATTCGAGCCACGCGGCTGATTCGGCGACCGCGGCCGCGGCCGGCCGCTCAAAAACACCCGGCGCGCCCGCGGCCACCGCGGCCGCCGGCCCCTGGCCGGTGCCCATGTTCGCCATCGTCGCGCTGTGCGTGGCCGCGGCGGTGCCGGGCACTTTCGTCACCTCCAACATCGGCTTCTCGGACCACTACCGTGAGGCCATCGCCGCGGTCGGCTTCCTCGGTCTGCTGGCGTTTTGGCTGTGGCGCAACCGCGAATTGCGCGCGGTGGAATTGACTTTCAGTTGGACGCGATTGTGGTTGGGCGCGCTGTTGGCGTTGGGCGGCGCGTCGGTTTTGTGGGCGGTCGACTTAGGGTTCTTTTTCAGCAAATACCTGCTGTGGCTGGCGGCGGCGGCCGCGGTTTTGGTCACGCTGAACGCGCGCGTTGACTTGAACGCGTTCCTGCAGTTGGCGCGCGGGCTGAGCATCGCGGCCGCGTATATCGCCACGGTCGGGCTGGTCCAAGTGCTGTTCGAGACCGACATATTCCTGCAAACCGCGTCACCGTCGGCAAACTACCACAACAAAAACGCCGCCATGCAAGTCATCGTGCTGGCGTTTCCGATGTTGGTTTTCGGCGCGCTGTTCGAGCGCCACCGTCGCATCGCGCTGCTGTACTGGGCCGCGCTGGCGCTGGTGTTGGCGTTCGCGTTTCACACCCAAACGAGGTCGGCGTGGCTGGCGCTGCTGCTGGAATTGCTCGTCCTGGCTTGCGCATTCGTGTATCTGCGCCGGTCGTGGCGAAGATTCCCCGACGACGGCGCCGGCGTAATCAACTGGCGACGCATGCACCAATTGGCCGCGGCCGCCGCGCTGTTGTTGTTGGTCGCGCTCATCAACGCCTCGCCGCAGGGCTTGGGCGGCGCCGGGCGGGCGCTGACGCAGGCGGTGACTTCGATTCAGCAGGACTTCAGTTCCTACACGCAGGCGCGCCCGTCCGAGCGGTACCGCATCTGGAGCGACACCTTGACCATGCTCGAGCGGCGCCCGGCGCTCGGCAGCGGCATGGGCAGTTTCTCGCACAACCTGCTCACCGGCACCAAGCAATACCAAACCTTCGCGCCGCTGCGCGTGCATAACGATGTGCTGGAAACCGGCGTGGAGTTGGGCGCGGCCGGGGTGGCGCTGGTGGTGGCGGCGGCGCTGGGGTTGTTGGCGTGCTTGTGGCGCGCGGCGCAACTCGGCAACTTGCAAACCCGCGCGTTTTATCTCGCGCTCGCGGCCGCGCTGTTCGGCTCCGCGCTCAACATGCAATTCTCGTTTCCGTACCAAATGCCGGTGCCGCTAATTTTGTTCGGCGTATACGCCGGTTTGATTCTCAAGGCCGCGGGCGGGCGGGTGAAAAGTTTCGCGGTGCGGCCGCGCCACTGGCGTTTGAGTTGCGCGGCTGCCGGCTTGGCCGGCGCGCTGGCGCTGGCGCTTAACCTGACCTGGCTGAACACGGTGTTCGACGCTGAAGCCAACACCCGCGCCGGCGTCTGGCGCGACCCGATTCCGCGACTCGCGCCGCTGCCGCCGCTGTGCCACCGCGGCATCGTGCAATTGTTCGTGCGCCTCGGTTCGGCGTTTCAGTCGTTCGAACGGTACCCGGAAAGCCTCGGCGTGGCCGATTCCATCGAGCATTGCGTGCCGGACTCGTGGGTGACGCGGCAAATCGAAATCGTCGGGTTATACAAGGAGGAACGGTGGGAAGAGACCATCGCCGCGCTCAACCGCGCCCGCGACCACGCGCCGCTCGGCAACTACCGCGACTATGTCAACCTGCTGGCAACCTACACCGAAACCGGCCGCCACGCCGACGCGCTGCAAGTGTTCCGCGAACTCACCGCCGAGCCGCAAGAATTGCTGGTGAAACGGCCGAAGACGCTGCGCTCCATCGTGCTGTTTGCGCTGCAAGTTCATGAGCCGGACACGGCACAGAAGTTCTACCGTCTGCTGCGCGCGCACTACGGCCGCAACCGCAAGTTCGACGACAAAATGCTGCCGGTCGCGCAGCGCATGCCCGCGGCCATGGCCGAGGAATTTATTGCGTGGAAAACCGCGCTGGACGCGGAATTGTCGGGGAAGTGATGGCCCCCACCGCCACTCCGGTGGCAACCGGAGTCCAGAGTCTTTATCTTCCGTCACACCCATGCGACTCAATTAAAGACTCTGGACTCCGGGTCAAAGCCCTCCGTTGCGGCTAAAGCCGCCGTACTAATTCCGCGGCGCGTAACGCCAACGAGGACCGGAAAATGCCGGGGGCCGTCATTCCCGCAGGTTTTTAAGCGGGAATCCAGAGT
>JAPPPS010000119.1 GCA_028817405.1 Gammaproteobacteria bacterium | reverse complement strand
GCGATTGCTCGAACACCGCCTGCATCACCGCTTCGCCGGTGGCGAATTCGGCGGCCACGGTGGCCGAGTCGGCCGCGGTGGCGACGGTGGCCCCCGGCGCGGCGATAAACACCGTCGCCAACACCGCGCCGCCGAGCGCCACCGTGAGCGCCAACGCCAGCGGAAGTCGCGGTCGCAGCCGCGTCGCGCGCGCCATGCCATGCGCCCCGGGGCCCGGCTATTTGATTTTCGCTTCCTTGTAAATCACATGCTTGCGCGCGACCGGGTCATATTTTTTGAGTTGCATCTTCTCGGTCTGGAGGCGCTTGTTTTTGGTCGTGGTGTAGAAGTGGCCGGTGCCGGCGCTGGACACTAATTTGATTTTGTCTCGCATGGTCTTGCTCGGTTGCGGGTGGGACGGGGGCGGCGCGCGAACTAAACGCGCACGCCGCGCGCGCGCAGGTCGGTCAGCACCGCGTCGATGCCGTTTTTGTCGATGACGCGCAGGCCGGCCGCGGAGATGCGCAGGCGCACCCAGCGGTTTTCGCTCTCGACCCAGAAGCGTCGATAGCGCAGGTTAGGCAGGAATTTGCGCCGGGTTTTGTTGTGCGCGTGCGACACATGATTGCCGCTGGCGGTGCGCTTTCCGGTGACTTGGCAGACTCTGGCCATGGGGACGGGCCTCTTCGGTGACGGTTGAACGACCGCGCTTTATAACAAAATCCGGCGCCGAATTCCAGTCAGGTCTTCGATTTTGTCGCGGCAATTTCAACCCGCGGCCGGCCGCGCTCAATCACCACCCCGACATCGCCGGCGCCGCGCACCGCGCCGAATTTATTGACCCGCACCCGGCACCATTCCAGCGCGAACTCGGCCAACAACAACGCGGCGATTTCCTCCGCCAACTTTTCCACCAGCGCAAACTCCGATGCGCGCGCCAACGCCGCCACCCGCTTGGCCGCGTCTTTGTAACTCAAGGTGTCTTCCAACTGGTCGCTGCGGCCCGCGGGCGCGATGTCGAAGCCCATATCGAGGTCGATGGTCACGCGCTGGCGGATGCGCCGCTCCCACTCCCACACGCCGATGACGCAGTCGACTTTAAGGCCGTGAAGGTAAATAATGTCCATGGTCGCTTGTCTTTTCATCGGTGTCAGTTATACGGTCGCACGTCGGGCCGCCCGCGCCGCGCCCGCACTATAAACCAACCCCGCGCCCGCCGCCAACTCGCCGCCAATTCGCAATTCGATGCTCGCGTTGCATGCCGCGCTGCCGGTGTTGGCGTACTTGTTCGGCTCCATCTCCACCTCGGTGCTGGTCTGCCGGGCGCTCAAGTTGCCGGACCCAAGGTCGCTCGGCTCGCGCAATCCGGGGGCAACCAATGTGCTGCGCTTCGGCGGCAAAAAGGCCGCGGCGGTAACCCTGGCCGGCGACTTCCTCAAGGGCTTCCTGCCGGTGTTGGCGGCGCGCGCGCTCGACGCCGACGCCATGGTCATCGCCGCGGCCGGCGGCGCGGCTTTTCTGGGCCACTTGTACCCGCTGTTTTTTGGTTTCCACGGCGGCAAGGGCGTGGCCACGGCCGCCGGCGTGTTCGCCGGGCTGAGCGCGGCGTTGTTAGCGGCGTTGTTGGCGGTGTGGTTGGCGGCCGCGCTGCTGTCGCGGTATTCCTCCGCGGCCGCGCTCACGGCCGCGTTGGCCGCCCCGTGGCTGGTGGCGTGGCTGTTGCCGGGGGCCGGTTATTTGGCGCTGGCGGCCGGCATGGTCGCGCTACTGTTCTGGCGGCACCGGGGAAATATCCGCCGCTTGGCGGCCGGCGAGGAGAGCAAAATCCGGCTGCGCGGACGTTGATTTTGATGGGTGTTTTTGGGCCGCGCCGCGGCGGGGAACGGTAACGGTGACCGGCCGCCGCGCGAACTCAAATTTCCTCCAAACTCCACCGTGGGCGAATTTCAAACCCGCCGTCTTCCGGCCCGGCCGGCGCCGGCAACCGTCCGGACGCGCGCAAAAAACCGGCGTACGCAATCATCGCGCCGTTGTCGGTGCAAAGCGCCGGGCGCGGATAAAACACCTGCGCGTCCAACTCACCCACGGCTGTGCGCAACCGCTCGCGCAGCCGCGCGTTCGCGCCGACGCCGCCGGACACCACCAACCGGCGGCGGCCGGTCTGGCGCAGCGCGCGCCGGCATTTGATGACCAAGGTGTCCACCACCGCCTCCTCAAAAGCGCGCGCCAGGTCGGCGACGCTTTGGCGGTCGAGCGCGGCCGCGGGGTCACCGGGGCCGCCGGTGCCGCCGCGCCCGGCCGCCGCGGCCGCCGCGGCCGCCACGGTAGCCACGCTCGCGCGCACTTGGGTTTTCAGCCCGCTGAAACTGAAGTCCAGGCCGGGCCGCTGCGTCATCGGCCGCGGCAGAGAAAACCGTCCCGGGTCGCCGTCGGCCGCGGCCGCGGCCACCGCGGGGCCGCCGGGGAAACCCAGCCCCAACAGTTTGGCGGTTTTGTCGAAGGCCTCGCCCGCGGCGTCGTCCAGCGACTGGCCGAGAATGCGGTACGCCCCCAGCGCCGCGACATCGACCAACATGGTGTGGCCGCCGGAGACCAGCAGCGCCAGCAGCGGCGCGGCCGGCGCTTCGTCCTCCAAAAACGGCGCCAGCAAATGCCCTTCCATGTGGTGGATGCCGAGCGCCGGCACCTGCCACGCCCGCGCCAAGCCGGCCGCCACCGAGGCGCCGACCAACAGCGCGCCGGCCAGGCCCGGGCCCGCGGTGTAGGCGATGGCGTGCGGGCGTGCGCCGCGGTTTTCCGGGCCCTTAATTAAGTGGTCGATGAGCGGCAGGAGGGTTTTGATGTGGTCGCGCGCCGCCAGTTCCGGCACCACGCCGCCGAACGGTTCGTGGATGTCGATTTGCGTCGCCAGGCGGTGCGCGAGGAGGCCCGCGTCGCGGTCGTAAATCGCGGCCGCGGTGTCGTCGCAGGAGGTCTCAATGCCGAGAACGCGCATGCCGGGATTTTACACCGCGCGGTTGAATTGGCATGCTACCGGCATGCTGCAAGTTCGCTCGCACCTTGTGCCGCGTCGCGCCGATAATTCCGAGATGCGCTTTCCGCCGCTGCGCGCGGCGCGCGCCGACGGCCTGTTGGCGGTCGGCGGGGATTTAAGCGAGGCGCGGCTGGTGGCGGCGTACCGGCGCGGGATTTTTCCGTGGTATGAGTCCGGCGGGCCGCTGCTGTGGTGGTCGCCGGACCCGCGTTGCGTGCTGTTTCCGCAGCGCCTGAAAGTGTCGCGCAGTCTGGCGCGGCGGTTGCGGCGCGGCGATTTCGACTTCACATTGGACGCCGCATTCGCGCGCGTCATCAGCGCCTGCGCGGCGCCGCGGGCCGGCAAGCGCGGCGACGGTGGTGGCGACGGTGGCGGTGGCGACGGTGGCGGCACCTGGCTCACCGCCGACATGATGCGCGCCTACACCGCCTTGCACCGCCGCGGCATCGCCCACTCGGCCGAAGCGTGGCGCGGCGGCCCCGGCGGGGAATTGGTCGGCGGGTTGTACGGCGTGGCGTTGGGCGGCGTGTTCTTCGGCGAGAGCATGTTCAGCCGCGAAAGCGACGCCTCCAAAGTCGCGCTGGCGCGACTGGTGGAACGCTTGCGGGCATGGGGTTTCGTACTCATCGACTGCCAAGTGACATCGCCGCATCTGCTGCGCCTCGGCGCGGAGGAGATAGCGCGCGCGGAATTTATCGCGCGACTGCAAGCGGCGTTGAAGTTGCCGGGCAAACCGGGCAACTGGGCCGGCGCGGCCGGCACCGTCACCGTCGCGGCCGGGGCCGCGGCGACCGACACCGTCGCGGTGGATTAACCGCAGCATCGCGCGCGCGCTGTTATGGCATGACAAAACCTTTTACACTCGCGCTTTCGATTCCCCGTCGCGCCATCGATTCCCCACCGCGCCTTCGATTCACCGTCGCGCTTTTGCTTCACCGTCGCGCCATCGATTCAACGCCGCCACCGTCGCCGAGTCCAAACCCCCGCCCGGAAGTGAGTTCATGAACGCCACCGACTTGCAGCGCTACGGCATCCGCGGCGCCGCCGGCATCGTCCGCAACCCGGATTACGCGGCGTTGTTCCGCGAAGAAACCCGCGCCGACTTGCAAGGCTTCGAGCGCGGCGTGGTGACCAACAGCGGCGCGGTGGCGGTCGACACCGGGGTGTTCACCGGGCGGTCGCCGAAGGACAAATACATCGTGCGCGACGCCGCCACCCGCGACACCTTCTGGTGGGCCGACCAAGGCAAAAACGACAACAAACCGTTGAACGCCGCGCACTGGAAACACCTCAAACAACTGGTCACCGCGCAACTCGGCGGCAAACGCTTGTTCGTGGTCGACGCGTTCTGCGGCACCAACCCCGACACCCGCCTGCGCGTGCGTTTCGTCATGGAAGTGGCGTGGCAGGCGCATTTCGTCACCAACATGTTCATCCGGCCGAGCGCGGAAGAGTTGAGCGACTTCGAGCCGGACTTCGTGGTGTTGAACGGCGCGCGCGCGGTCAACCCGCAGTGGCGGGCGATGGGTTTGCACTCGGAGAACTTCATCGCCTTCAACCTGACCGAGAAGATGCAGTTAATCGGCGGCAGTTGGTACGGCGGCGAGATGAAGAAGGGCATCTTCTCGATGATGAACTACTACCTGCCGCTGCGCGGCATGGCGTCGATGCACTGCTCGGCGAATGTCGGCGCGGACGGCGGCACCGCGATTTTCTTCGGCTTGTCCGGCACCGGCAAAACCACGCTGTCGACCGACCCGCGCCGCCGCCTCATCGGCGACGACGAACACGGCTGGGACGACAACGGCGTGTTCAACTTCGAAGGCGGCTGCTACGCCAAAACCATTCGTTTGAGCGCGCAAGCCGAGCCGGACATCCACCGCGCCATCCGCCGCGACGCGCTGCTGGAAAATGTCACGGTGCTGGACGGCGGCGCAGTCGACTACGACGACGCTTCCAAAACCGAAAACACCCGCGTCTCGTATCCGATTCACCACATCGACAACATCGTCAAGCCGGTGTCGCGCGGCGGCCACGCGCGGGTCGTGTTCTTTTTATCCGCGGACGCGTTCGGCGTGCTGCCCGCGGTGTCGCGCCTAACGCCGGCGCAAACCCAGTATCATTTTTTGTCCGGCTTCACCGCCAAGTTGGCCGGCACCGAGCGCGGCGTTGACCAGCCGACGCCGACCTTCTCGGCTTGCTTCGGGGCCGCGTTTTTGAGTTTGCACCCGACAAGATACGCCGCCGAACTGGACAAGAAAATGCGCGCCGCCGGAGCCCGCGCGTACCTCATCAACACCGGCTGGAACGGCGGCGGCCGGCGCATCTCCATCGCCGCCACCCGCGCCATCATCGACGCCGTCCTTGCCGGCGAATTCGAACGCGCCGACACCCGCATCGTGCCGGTGTTCAACCTCGAAATCCCGCGCGCCCTGCCCGGCGTCGACAACCACATCCTCGACCCCGCGGCCACCTACAAAACCGCCGCAGAATGGCGCGCAAAAGCCGACCACCTCGCCAAACTATTCGCCGAGAACTTCAAAAACTACCAAGACAACCCGGCCGGCCGGCAACTGGCAAAAGCCGGACCGACGGTGGTTTAAACAACGCCGCATCAGCGCGCCGCCAACAACGCAAACGGCAACTTGGTCTCACCGTCCGGCTCGGCGTCGAGTCGCGCCGCGAGGTTGAGCGCCGCGCCGGACGCGAGGTCGGCGAAGCGCCATTCCGCTTCATCGGCGATGCGCCGGCCGGCGATGGTGTTTTGCCGGCGCAAGCGATTCAACCGGAACGCGCCATCCGGCAAGCACAGCAATACGCGCTGCGACGCCGCGCTCAAGTCGAACACGGCTGCGCCGTCCACATCACCGCGCGGCAACGCCCGGCCTTCGGGGACGCCGGCCAGCAGACCGTGCAGATGCCGAAGCAAGCGCAACGCCGGGCGCGGGTTGTAGCGGCGGTCAACCACGCCGGCGTGCGGGAAGTAGCCGCGGTCGGCATCGGCGAATGAGTCGCAGCAGACTTCCACCCCGGCATGCGAATGCCCCAGCACCGCGGCCGCGGCCAGCCGCCGGCACAGCCAAACTTCGTCGTCGATGGGTTGCGCCGGGTTGTTCGTTGCCAAGCGCAGTTGGATGACGGCCGGTTTGCCGAAACGTTCGAACTGTTGTTGCGCGATTGCGACCGCGTCGTCGAGGCTTTCGTCAAACCGCAGGCGCAGTACATACTTGGCGAAGGCCGCGGCATGCGCGCCGCTTAACCACTCGTCCAACGTCGCATCGGCCGCATCGCGCAGCGCAAAACCGTGCTCGATGACATGGAAATAGGCGGCGTTTGAATGCGCGCGCAGCGGCGAGAACACCATGCCGATGTCGTGTTCGCCGGCGAGGCGAAAAAACGTTTGGTCCAGATGCCCGAGGTCTTGCGGCCGGCAGCAGATTTCCCATTCGCTGACCAAGCCCGGGCAGTCGCGAATGAGCGCGCGCACCGACTCGGCCGGCGCGTGATAAGAATAAAAGCGGTAGCGGAAGCCGAGGTGTTGCAAGTCCTGCAGCCGACGGCGGCGCGCGCGCGATACGAGGTCGGCAAGCGGCAAGCGCAGGCGGCGCACCCCCATGTCGAGGAAAGCCAGCAAGCCGTAGTCGTTGCGCGCCGATTTGCGGTCGAATTCATCCAGCGCGCCGCTGGGCGGAATCTGCACCGTCTCAAACCAATCGTGGCGCGGGTTGAAGCCGAGGCGGCTGTGGAAGTTGACCGCATCCGCGGGCGCCTCCAAACGCGTTGGCGCGGCGCCACCGGACTCGCGGCCCGGTGTTGCGCCGGCGAACTTGCCGGTCGCCGTTGCATCCTCCAACTCGCGGCCGCCGCTGCGCACCACTTCGACCGCGTGGCCGCGCGCGTAAATATGAACCAACATGTAGCCCAACTTCTGCGCGTCGTCGCGGCCGTATTGGTCCGCGCCGGCGATGCGAAACATCTCGCTGTAGTCCTGGCGCGTGAACGCGGTCGACGGCAGCAGGTAGCACGCGGTGCAGCCGTGGCGGTTGAACCAATACTGGTGCACATGGCCGCAGAACAACGCCTCGACGCGGTGGCGGCGCAGCAACGCCAGCAGCCACGCGCGCGCGGCCGGGCCCAAGTTGTCGTAGTGCTCGGCTTCATCTGGGTCGAGCAGATACGGCGGGTAGTGCGCGTGCATGAAGATGCGCCGCCCGCGCAGGCCGTCCAACAGTTCTTCCAGCCAGGTTTTTTGTTCGCGTTCCAACGCCAGGTTTGAGCCGGGCAACTGCGCGTTGATGCCGATGAAATGTACGCCGCGGTGCGCGCGGTGAAAATAATGCGCGCCGAAATGCGCGCTCCACGCTTGCAGAAATTCTTCGCGCACGCCGGCCGCCGGCCCCCACGCCAACGGTTTGTCGCCGACATCATGGTTGCCGGGAATCACATGCAGCGGATGCCGCAGCGATGCGGTGAGTTCGAAGAAGCGCCGCGCCGACTCCGCGTATAACGCCGGCCGCGACGGCAATGGATGCACGATGTCGCCGAGGTGAATCACCAAGTCGACATCGCGGCGGTTCAAGTCCTCGATGACATAACGCAGGCGGTCGTTGGCGCGGCGGTTGACCGCAAACGGCGAGTTGCCGCGGCCGCCGTCGATGTCACCGTCGCCGTCACCGTCGTGGCCACCGTCACCGTCACCGTCGCGGCCGCCGGGGTGGAGATGCGTGTCGCTGACCACCGCCACGCTGAACAGGCGGCGGCCGCGGTCGATGATGGGCATGGCGCGTCAGCCGCCGAGCGGGATGCTGCGCCGCCGGCTTTGGAATAAAAACCACAGCGAGGCGACGGTGAGAATCCAGAACACGATGCAGATGCCGCTGCGAAACAAAATGCTCAGATTCCCCTCGGATAAAATCATCGACTGGCGGAAGTTGTCTTCCAGCAGCGGGCCGAGAATGAAAGCGATGAGAAACGGCGGCGCGGCGAAACGCAGGATGAGCATCAAGTAACCGACCACGCCCATCAACAGCATGACCAACACATCGAACACGCTGTTGTTGATGGCGAACGCGCCGAACAAACACAGCATGAGAACCACCGGATACAAAATGCGGTTCGGCACTTCGGCGATGCGGCTGATGGCGCGGATGGAAAACTTGCCGACCACAAACAGGTACGCGGAACTCAGCATAATGCCGATGAACAGCGCGTAAATCAGCGTGATGTTGTCGGCGAACATGACCGGGCCCGGGCGCAGGCCGTGAATCATGAACGCGCCGAGAATGACCGCGGTGATGACATCGCCCGGCACGCCGAGGGCGAGCAGCGGAATCATGGTGGCGCCGGCCACGCCGTTGTTGCCGGCCTCGGCCGCGGCCACGCCTTCCAACTCGCCTTTGCCGAAGTTGTGCGGGCGCTTGGAGTTGCGGCGCGCTTCGCCGTACGACAGAAACGCCGACGGCGCGCCGCCGATGCCGGGAATGGAGCCCAGTACCACGCCGATGAGGCTGCCGCGCAGAATGGACTTGAAACAGGCGCGGAACTCGCGCCAGCCGGCCCCGCCGCCGCGCATCACCGCGGCCTGGGTACGGCCGGCGGCGCGGTCGGCGAAATAGCGGATGATTTCCGGCAGCGCGAACAAGCCGATGAGCACCGGAATGAAACTCAAGCCGCCCATGAGATTCCAGTTGTCGAAGATGAAGCGGTTGGTGCCGTATACCATGTCCAAACCGACGGTGGCGAACAGCAACCCCAGCGCCGCCGAGGCGATGCCTTTAACCAAACTGTCGCCGGACACGCCGGCGATGATGGTCAGCGAAAACACAATCAGGGTGAAAAACTCCGGCGGCCCGAACCGCAGCGCGAACGCGGCAAGCAACCCGGCCAGCAGAATCAACGCCAGGTTGGAGACGAAGTCGGCGAAGCACGATGCATACAACGCCATGTCCAGCGCCTTGCGCGCCTCGCCTTGTTGCGTGAGCGGATAACCGTCCAGCACCGTGCAGGAGGCGGCCGGGGTGCCGGGCGCTTTGATTAAAATCGCGGTAATCGAGCCGCCGTACAAACCGCCTTTGTAGACGCCCAACAGCAGCAGGATGCCGGTGACCGGCTGCATGGTGAAAGTGAACGGCAGCACTAACGCCACGCCCATCGGCGTGGTCATGCCGGGGATGGCGCCGATGACCACGCCGATGACCACGCCGGCGAAAATGCTGAACGCGTTGTCGACGGTCAAGAACAACGCAAACGCATCGGCGATGTTTTCCAGCATGATTCGCCCACGCGGTTATCCGCGCAACGCCTCGAAGACGCCCAACGGAATCGGAATGCCGGCCACTTGGGTGAAGAAAAAATACAGCAGCAGCGGCGTTGCTGCGGCGACCGCCGCCATGAGTCGCCACCGGCGCTCGCCGGCGAACCACATCAGCGCGAAGATGAACGCGATGCCGGGCGCGACCATGCCGGCGCGCGGAATCAAAACATAAAAACCGAACAGCGCCGCCAACACCACGCCGAGTCGCAGCAGGCGGCGCGCGGTTGAGGGCCGGGCGGCCGGCGACTCAACCGGTTGTGAATCGCCGCCGGTTTGGCCGCGGCCGGGGTGCAGCAGCATGAACAACCCCATCAGCGCCAACACGGCGGCGATGATGCGCGGCCAGAAATCCGGCGCCAGCGACAAGTGCGAGACATTGGCCGGGCTGTCCACGCCGGCCGGAATCAGCGCAAAAAACACCAACAAGCCGAGCGCCAACACGCCGCCGCCGGTGATTCTTTCGGCGCGCATGGGGTTAGCCGGCCAGGGCCGCGGGCGGCGCGGTCAGGAGGCCCTGGGTCAGCGCCTGGTGAATCGCCAGCGACTGCGCCGCCTGCAAACTGGAGAGCGGCGACAGTTGGATGCGCCGCGCGACGAATGCCGCGCCCATGGAGTCAGCCAACTGCGCTTGCGCGGCGCGCCGGTACGCCGCGCAGTCAAACAGCGGGCCGGACAAGAGGATTTTTTCCGGGTGCAGAATGCTGAAAGCCGTGGCCGCGACGAAAGCGAAAGCCCGGCCGGCCGCCTCAACGGCCGCGACGGCGCGCGCATCGCCATGTTCGGCGCGGTCGATAATCGCGACCAAACGCGCGGCCGCGCGGTCGTGGCCGCCGTCGACACCGTCACCGTCGCCATCACCGTCGCCATCACCGTCGCCACCGTCATGCGCGCGCAGCACCGCGTAGCCGCCGGCCAATTGGTCGACCGGGCGCAAGCGGTTGGCGGCGAAGTCCGGCACCATCATCGACTCAATCATGCCGGCCTGAAAATCAGCCCCGCGCATCAGTTGCCCGTCGAACATCAAACTGCAGCCGATGGCCAGCGAGGCGTTGAGCAGAACCACATTTTCGGCTTGGCGGACGCCGCCGAAGCAATGCGCGGCGAGATTCTTGGCGTTGGGGATGTTGTCCAGATACACCGGGCATCGCAGACGGCGCGCCACCACCCGGCCGACATCGAGGCGCGGGTTGTGCCAGTGCATGGCGGGGGCCGCGTGCAGGATGCCGCGGTTCGGGTCGACCGCGCCGGTGACCGCGACCCCGCAAGCGGCCAGCCGGCCGCGGTCGATGCCGCTTTTGGTCAGCAATTTATCCAGCGCCGCCGCGCAGCCGTTGACCACCGCCTCGGGGTCGGCGATGTCGTCAAAATGCAGTCGCCGGCGGGCCAAGGTGTTGTTGGCAAGGTCGGCGACCGCGACATCCTGGCGAAACGCGTTGATGGCGATGCCGCACACGAAACCGCCGGACGGCTTGACCCGCAGGCCGACCAACTTGCGCCCGGCGCGCCGGCGCTGCGCCAAGTCGCCGGTCTCCTCAATCAACTCGGCGTCGACCAAGGACTGGGTGATGCGCGACACCGAGGCGGCGGTCAGGCCGACATTCCGCGCCACCACGGCGCGCGCAATCGGCCCGCCGAACAAGATTTCCGCCAGCACCAGCCGGCGGTTGCGTTGCCCCCAGGCCGACCGGTTTCGGCCCGCCGTATCATTCACCGCCCGATTGCGCACCGCCGGCCCCTCCCGATGCCCGCCGCCGGTTGGCGGCTTGAAATGAGTGGATTCTCGTTAGTTGCTTACTGTAAGCAATCATGCTATATCCCCGCCGACCGTGTCAACACACAACCTGTGGAGGAAGAAATGTTCGATTTCAAACTGACTGTCCGCTCAAGCGCGGCGGCGCTGGCGCTGGCCATGGCCGCCCTGGGTACCCTGGCCGCCGGCCCGGCCGCGGCTGACTACCCGACCAAGCCGGTGACCCTGGTCTCGCCGTA
The DNA here is from genome assembly GCA_028817405.1 of Gammaproteobacteria bacterium. Classification (GTDB taxonomy): domain Bacteria; phylum Pseudomonadota; class Gammaproteobacteria; order Arenicellales; family Poriferihabitantaceae; genus JAHRAW01. The sequence continues at coordinate 2,648 of JAPPPS010000119.1, read as the reverse complement.
CGGCCCCGGCGGCGCCGCCGACCTGGCCGCGCGCACCCTTTCCGCCACCGCGCCGGGCTATCTCGGCAACGGCGTGCTGGTGGTCAACCGCACCGGCGCGGCCGGCGTCACCGGCTCGACCAGCGTGGTCAAAGGCCGGAAGGACGGCTACACGCTGCTGCTGGCGCGGGTCGGCTCGCAGGCCGCGGTGCCGGCGCTCAACCGCAAAATTCCGTACCGCTGGGATGAGTACACCTTCCTCGGCTTGCTGGAATTAAATCCGTTCGTGTTGGTGGTGGGCGCCGACTCGCCGTACCGCAACCTCGATGACTTGAAGGCCGCGGTCGCGGCCGGCGCGAAGTTGAGTTACTCGTCGGCCGGCGTCGGCACCCTGCTGCATGTGGCGATGGTGATGACCTTGGATGAATTCGGCTTGCCGCAGGAGGCGATGAAGCATGTGCCGTACAAAGGCGGCGGCAAGGCCGCGGCGGCGTTAGTCGGCGGGCATGTGGACGCGATGTTTCAGAATTTGTCCGGCGTCATCGGCAACATTCAGGCCGGCAAACTGCGCGCGCTGGCGGTGACCACACCTAAGCGCGTGCTGTCGATTAATGATGTGCCGACGGTGGCCGAGGCCGGTTATCCGAATCTGCAAACCATCGTCGGCTGGAGCGGTATCTGGGGCCCGCCGGGGTTGCCGGATGAAGTGGTGGACAAGTGGGTGGCAGTGCTCGACCAACTCAAAACCGATGCGGCGTGGAATAAACTGACCCGCGGTTTGGGCTCGGTGCCGTCGATTCGCGCGCCGGCCGAGACCAAAGCGTTCGTCAAAGCGCAGTATGAAACCTTCAAGGAACTCACCGAGCGGCTCGGCATGACCATTCGGTAAGCGCAACGCGGCGGCCGCGTCCGGTGACTGGCGCGCGCCCCGCCTCCGCAGCCCGACCCGCCAAACGACTCCGCCATGCCCCGCAAAGCGCCGAACATCTTGGTGATTCAGGCCGACCAACTGTCGGCCAAGGCGCTGTCGTTGTACGGCCATCCGACGGTCAAGACGCCGCACCTTGAGCGCCTTGCCGACGGCGGCACGGTGTTCGACAACGCCTACTGCAACTTCCCGCTGTGCGTGCCGTCGCGCGCGTCGATGCTGGCCGGCCGGTACGCCAACGCGCTGCAAGTGTGGGACAACGCCAGCGAGATGCCGGCGTCGATTCCGACCGTGGCGCATTACCTGCGCGCGGCCAACTACCACACGGTGTTGTGCGGCAAGATGCACTTCATCGGCCCCGACCAAGTGCACGGTTTTAACGAGCGCATCGTGACCGACATCTATCCGTCCAACTTCGCGTGGACGCCGGACTGGCGGGCCGGCGAACGGTACCGGCCGACCGGCATCAACATGCGCGCGGTGGTGGACGCCGGCGTGTGCGTGCGCGGTTTGCAGTTGGACTACGACGACGAAGTCGAGCATGCCGGCGTGCAGAAACTCTACGATTTGGCGAGGTTCAACAACGACCGGCCGTTCATGTTGTGGGTGTCGTTCACGCATCCGCATTCGCCGTATATCACCACGCAGCATTACTGGGATTTATACGACCACGATGCGGTGGCCCCGCCGGCGACGCCGGCGTTTGCGCTGCACGACATGGACGCGATGAGCCGCTGGTTGTACTACGCGCACGGCCGCGACTTGCATGAAGTGACCGATGAACATGTTCGCAGCGCGCGCCATGCTTACTTCGGCATGTGCAGTTACATCGACGACAAAGTCGGCCGGTTGCTCGACACCGTTCAACAACTGGGATTGCAAGACGACACCGTGGTGGTGTTCACCTCGGACCACGGCGAGATGCTCGGCGAGCGCGGCATGTGGTTCAAGCAGTCGTTTTATGAATGGTCATCGCGGGTGCCGTTGGTGATTAACATCCCCGGTTTCCAACCGGTCGCGCGCGTCGCGGCGCTGACTTCGTTGCTCGACATCTTGCCGAGTTTGATGGACATCGCCGGCCCGGCGCGCGGCGGCGGCCGGCTCGAGACGGTGTCGGACATGGACGGGCGTTCGCTGCTGCCGTTGATGCGCGGCGACGGCGGCGACGAAGACGGCGACGCATGGAACAACCAAGTCATCGCCGAATACACCGGCGAAGGCGTGGTCGCGCCGTGCCGCATGCTGCGCCGCGGTCGATTCAAGTTCATCTACACCCACGGCCATCCGGACTTGCTGTATGACTTGGAAGCCGACCCGCAAGAATTGCGCGACTTGAGCGGCGACCCCGCGCATGCCGCGACCGCATCCGAACTGCGCGCCGCGGTGTTGCGCGGCTGGAATCCGGACGCCATTCACGACGCCTGCATCCAAAGCCAGCGGGCGCGATTGTTCATCCACCAAACCACCGCCGGCGCTCCCAACTGGGCATACCGTTACCGCCCCGACGACGGCGAACGGTTCATCCGCAACGACAGCGCCGTCGGGGTCAAAGCCAAAGCGCGCTATCCGTATATCGAGCCGACGCCGTTTCGCAAATAGTTGAGATTGCGCGCGCCGGCGTTAAGTCACGCCGCGCCATCTTTTCGGCGCGGCAAAGCGTCGCCGGGTTAGACATCCTCCCACCGGCCGCTGTCGCAGGAGCGCAGGATGGCGTCGATGACTTGGGCGGCGGCCAAGGCGC
>JAPPPS010000095.1 GCA_028817405.1 Gammaproteobacteria bacterium | reverse complement strand
TCCCCCGGCAATGGCGCATAAATTTCCACCTCGGCGGCGTTGACTGGGTGCGCAAATCGCAAACTTTCGGCGTGCAGGAACAAGCGTTTCAGGCCGGCCGCGCGGGCGTGACGGTTGAATGCCGGGTCGCCGTAGTGGTGGTCGCCGGCGATGGGGCGGGCGATGGCGGCGGCGTGGCGGCGCGCTTGGTGCATGCGCCCGGTCAGCAGGCGGATGGTCACCAGCGCGCAACCGTGCCGCGACAGTGCGCAGTCATCCCACGATTGGCGCGGCGAAAAAATACTGCGCGCGGCTTGCCGGGGGGCGGCACCGGGCGCGTCAGCATCCCCGCCACCGGGCGCGTCAGATTTCCCGCCGCCGGGCGCGTCAGATTTCCCGGCACCGGGCGCATCCACTTGCCGGCCGCCGCCGCGCGCCAGCGGCATGTCGACTTCACGCTCGCCGCCGTGCCACGCGCCTTTCAGCAGCGCGGCGTAGCGTTTGTCGACGGCGCCGGCGCTCCATTGCGCCTGCAACGCGAGCAGCGCGGGGCGCGATTTCGCCAGCGCCAGGCAGCCGGAGGTGTCGCGGTCGAGGCGGTGCGCGAGTTCCAAAAACGGCGCTTCGACGCGCAACTGGCGCAGCGCTTCGATGAGGCCGTAGTCCATGCCGCTGCCGCCGTGCGCCGCCAGGCCCGCGGGTTTGTCGACCACCAACAGGTGTTCGTCTTCAAACAGCGCCGGGATTTTTTCCAGCAGCGATTGCGGCGGCCGCGGCCGCGCGCCCGGGGCCGGCCGGCGCAGCGGCGGGATGCGCAGTTTGTCGCCGGCGCGCAGTTGGTACGGCGCTTTTTTGCGCGCGCCGTTGACCCGCACTTCGCCGCTTCGCAGCGCGCGGTACAGGCGCGTTTTCGGCACGCCTTTCAGGCGTTTGATGAGGAAGTTGTCGATGCGCTGGCCGGCCTGGTCGGCCGCGATTTCGATGGTCTCCACCGTCGCGACGGTCGCGCGCGCGTTGTCCGCCGCGCCGGGGTTGCCCGCCACCGTCACCTCGACAGTTTGTCGAGCAGTCGCCGCCCGGCCATCACCGTCACCAGCAGCGGCGCGCGCAACGCGGGGCCGCCGGGGAAGTTTTTGTGCGGAATGCGGCGGAAGTCGGCGACACCGTCGAGGCCGCGGGATTCGCCGCACACCGCCGCCGCCAACAAGCCGCCGGCGTAGCCGCTCATGGCCATGCCGTGGCCGGAGAATCCGTGCGCGAACCACCGCCGGCCCGCGCCGGCATCCGAATCCAAGCGGCCGATGTGCGGCGCGCGGTTGCGGGTGATGGCGACCAAGCCGCCCCACGCGAAGTCGATGCGCGCGCCGGCGAGTTGCGGGAACACCGCTAACATGCGCCGGCGCAATGACTGCGCGAGGCGACGCGGCTGGCGCGCCGAATAACTCACGCGCCCGCCGAACAGCATGCGGTGGTCGGCCGACAAGCGGTAGTAGTCCAGCACCAGGTTGGTGTCGGCGACCGCGGCGCGGTTGGCGATGAGCGCGTTTGCGGTTTCGGCCGGCAACTTCTCGGTGGCGATGATGTAAGTGCCGACCGGCATGATGGCGGCGGCCAGGCGCGGCTGCAAGCGTTCGAGGTAGGCGTTGCAGGCGTAGATGACTTGCGCGCAGGTGACGGCGCCGGCGGCGGTGCGGACGGTGATGGGGTTGGCTGGGCCGGCGCCGGCACCGTCGCTTTCGACGCCGGTGACCGCGCTGTTTTGGTACAACCGCGCGCCGGCCTCCTGCGCCGCTTGCGCCAAGCCGAGACAGTAGTTCAGCGGGTGCAAGTGGCCGCTGTGCGGGTCAAAAACCGCGCCGCTGTATCGGGAGGTGGCGAGGACTTCGCGCAGTTGCGCGCGGTCGAGATAGCGCCAACCGGCGCAGTCATAATGCGCGCGCAGATGCTCGGCCCAGCGTTGCAAGTCGCGCGCTTGGCCCGGCTTGACCGCGGCGTGCAGGTAGCCCGGCGTCCAGTCGCAGTCGATGCGGTGGCGGGCGATGCGCGCGCGCGTTTGCGCGACCGCGGCCGCGGAATGCGCCCACAACGCCCGCGCCGACTCGCGCCCAACCCACCGTTCCACGGCCCGCTGGTCGGCCGCGAAGCCGGGCAAAATCTGCCCGCCGCTGCGCCCGGACGCGCCCCAGCCGCACTGCCGCGCCTCCAACAACGCGACATCGACACCGCGCTCCGCCAGATGCAACGCCGCCGAGACGCCGGTGATGCCGCCGCCGATGATGGCGACCTCGGCCTTGCGCGCGCCGCGCAACGGCTCCGCGTCCACCGCATAACGGCGACTGGCGGCGTAATAAGAATCAGCGGCGTGGGGCATGGGGGGGTGATAAAAGAGGCGGGAAGCGCGTCTGCATCCGTTGATGTGGCGCGGCGACCATCGACTGTCACCTGTCATCCATCGACCGTCACGCATGCCTCCACTTGGGTTTGCGTTTTTCTGTGAATGCGGTCATGCCTTCTTTTTGGTCCGCGGATGCGAACAGGGAGTGGAAGGCGCGGCGTTCGAATAAGAGGCCTTCGGACAGCGGGGTCTCGAAGGCGCGGTTGACGGATTCTTTGCACATGAGAAGCGCGGGCAGGGATTTGGCGGCGACCGCGGCGGCGGTTTTTAGCGCCTCATCGAGCAGTTCGGCGGCCGGCACGACGCGCGCAACCAGGCCGGCGCGCTCGGCCTCGGCGGCGTCGAGCAAGCGGCCGGTCAGGCACATTTCCATGGCTTTGGACTTGCCCACCGCGCGCACCAACCGCTGGGTGCCGCCGGCGCCGGGGATGATGCCTAAGTTGATTTCCGGCTGGCCGAACTTGGCGGTGTCGGCGGCGATGATGAAGTCGCACATCATCGCCAACTCGCAGCCGCCGCCGAGCGCGTAGCCGGCCACCGCGGCGATGAGCGGCTTGCGGCAACGCGCCGCGTCCTCCCAGTCGGCGGTGATGAAGTTCTCGACATAGGCGTCCATGTAGGTTTTGTCTTTCATCTCGGCGATGTCGGCGCCGGCCGCGAACGCTTTGTCGTTGCCGGTCAGCACCATGGCGCCGATGCTGTCGTCGCGCTCGAAAGCGGCCAGCGCCCGGCCGAGTTCGCGCATCAAATCGGTGGACAACGCGTTCATGGCTTTCGGGCGGTTCAGGGTGATGACGCCGACGCGCTCGACGCTGTCGACGATGATGTGTTGGTAGGACATGGTTTGGTCGCGGGTGTCGAGTGGACGGTGAGCGCGCGGCGACGCCGATGTTCCGGGCATCGCGCGGCGCAATTTTGCGTCTATAATGCGCGCATCGCCGCCGAATCGCAACCGCCGCGCAACCGGCAACCGTCGCCGCCAACCGCACCGTCACCGCAACCGTCGCCGAGCACCGCGCAACTGTCGCCGACCGTTACAACCACCAACCGCCGCCAACCGCCATGCAATTCCACCTCGCCGTCAACCTCGAGCGCATCACGCCGGCCCTCGACATGCGCGCCGTCGAGCGTCACACCTTGGAGATGGTGCAGACCGCCGAGCGCGGCGGATTCCAGATTGCGTGGGCCGCCGAGCATCACGCGCTGGAGATGACCATCGCGCCCAATCCGTTCCAGATTCTCACTTGGTGGGCGGCGCACACCTCGCGCATTCGGCTCGGCAGCGCGGTGGCGGTGGCCGCGTATTGGCATCCGATTAATCTCGCGGGCGAGGCTGCGCTGCTGGATTTGTTCAGCGGCGGACGGCTGGAATTCGGCGTCGGCTCCGGCGCGTACCAGCGCGAGTTCGACCGCATGCGGCCGGGGCTGAAGCAGAGCGACGGCTGGCGGTACATGCAGGAAATCCTGCCGGTGGTGGTGGATTTGTGGCGCGGCGACACCGCGCATGACGGCGCGTTCTGGCAATTCCCCACCGCCACCTCGGTGCCGAAGCCGCTGCAAAAACCGCATCCGCCGCTGTGGGTGGCGGCGCGCGCGCCGGTGAGTTTCGACTACGCGGTAGCGAACAACTGCAACATCATGTCGTGGCCGCTGACCCGGCCGATGGACGAGGTCAAGTTGTACCGTGAGCGACTCGATTCGGCGTTGGAAAAATGCGCGGCAACCGCGGATTCATCGCCGCCGCCGACACCGTCGCCCCCGTCGACCCCACCGACCTTTGCCGTGATGCGCCACACCGCAGTGTATGACAACGCCGCGGATTGGGAAGTGCCGGTCGCCGCCGCGCAGCGTCAACTGGCGCAGTTTGAAAATCTGTTTAAGAACCTCGGCGATGTCAACGACGGTTTCCCCAAGGCCGTGGACTTCGACGCGCTCGCCAACCGCGACGAATACAACCCGAAGATGTTGCATGACAACTTGCTGTTCGGCACGCCGGAGGAAGTCATCGCCAAGTTGCAACAATACCGCGCGCTCGGCGTCGACGCGTTCGTCTACTACGCCAGCCTCGGCCTCGGCATGCGCGAACAAAAACGCTCGCTGCAATTGTTCTGCGACGAAGTGATGCCGGCGTTCGCTTAATTCATGTTGCGTGGCTTTCATTGGCGCGCCGCGCCGTCGACATTCCGCGCCGGAATTTTCAGCCGGCCGCCAACCGATTCAATAATTCTTCGACGCGCTGCACGCGCGTTGCCGGCTCGGCGAAATCGCCGCTGACGGTTAATGTATTCGACGCGCGCAGACGGTAACTTTGCGGTTCGCGTTCGATGAGCGCCAACACCGCGCCGGGGTCGATGGCCGGCTGGTCAGCGAATTCGATGTCGCCGCCGCCGCCGCCGAAGTCGATTTTGCGAATGCCCAAGCGTTCGGCGCGCAGGCGCAACGCGGTCAAGCGGAACAAGTTTTTTGCCGCGGCCGGCAACGCCCCGAAGCGGTCGACGGTCTCGACTTGCAACTCCTCCAGTTCGCGCGCATCGGCGGCGCCGGCGATGCGCTTATATAGCACCAGCCGCAGGTGGGTGTTGGCGAGATAATCCGGCGGGAACAGCGCCGGCAGATGCAAATCCACTTCCGCGCTCTCCGCGTCCGCCAAGTCGGCGATTTCCTCCGCCACCGGCATGCGGTTTTCCCGAATCGACGCCACCGCCATTTTTAAGTATTCGTTGTATAACGCAAAGCCGACTTCGTCGATGAGGCCGCTCTGCGTCTCGCCGAGCAACTCCCCGGCGCCGCGGATTTCCAGGTCATGCGACGCCAGCGCGAAGCCCGCGCCCAAGCCTTCGACGGCGGCGAACGCGTCCAGCCGCTTGCGCGCATCCGCGGAGATGTCGCGGCGGCCGGGAATCAACAAATACGCGAACGCTTGATGGTGCGAGCGCCCGACGCGGCCGCGCAATTGATGCAACTGCGCCAAGCCGAAACGGTCGGCGCGGTGAATGATAATGGTGTTTGCCGACGGCACATCGAGGCCGCTTTCGATGATGGTCGAGCAGACCAAAATGTTAAACCGCTGGTGGTAGAAGTCCTGCATCACGCGTTCCAACTCGGCCTCGCGCATGCGGCCGTGGCCGCAGCGAATGTCGGCCTCCGGCATGAGTTCAGCCAAGTCGGCGGCGAATCTTTCGATGGAGCGCACCTCGTTGTAGAGAAAATACACTTGGCCGCCGCGCCGAATTTCGCGCAGGCACGCCTCGCGAATCAAACCGAGATTCCATTCGCGGATGAAGGTTTTGATGGACAGCCGCAGCGCCGGCGCGGTGGCAATCAGCGAAATCGCGCGCAGGCCGGCCAGCGCGATGTTAAGGGTGCGCGGAATCGGGGTCGCGGTCAGCGTCAGGAGGTCGACTTGGCTGCGCATGCGTTTGATTTTTTCTTTCTGGCGGACGCCGAAGCGATGTTCTTCGTCGATGATGAGAAGACCCAGCCGGCGAAACTTAATGTCGTCTTCCAGCAAGCGATGCGTGCCGATGATGATGTCCGGCGCGCCGTCTTTTAACCGCGCCGCCAACGCGCCGGCTTCTTTGCGGGTTTTGAATCGCGACAGCATGTCCACGGTGACGCCTAAGTCGGCGAAGCGGTCGGCGAAGGTTTGGAAGTGCTGGCGCGCTAATAATGTGGTCGGCGTGAGAATCGCCACTTGGCAGTCGTTATGCACGGCGATGAACGCGGCGCGCATCGCGACTTCGGTTTTGCCGAAGCCGACATCGCCGCACACCAAACGGTCCATCGGCTCCGCGGATTCCAAGTCGGCGCGCACCTCAAGAATCGCGCGCAACTGGTCCGGCGTCTCGTCGAAGGCGAAGCGGTTGGCGAACGCTTGGTAGTCGACCTCCGGCACCGTCATGGCGCGGCCGCGTCGGGCGTTGCGCAGCGCTTCGATTTCCAACAACTCCGCCGCCACATCGTAGGCTTTCTCGCGCGCGCGTTTGCGCGCCTTCGGCCATTTGGTTCCGCCTAATTCATGCAGCGGCGCGTGTTCCGGGTCGCCGCCGGTGAATCGACTGATGAGATGCAGCGACAATACCGGCACATAAAGTTTGTCGCCGCCGTGGTATTCAAGGACCACAAACTCGGCCGACTCAGCGTCGATGTCGAGGGTTTGCAAACCGCGGTAGCGGCCGACGCCGTGCTCCAGATGCACCACCGGGTCGCCGTCGCTCAACTCCGCCAGCGAGCGGATGACAGATTCCGGGTCCTGCGCTTTGCCTGCGCCGGCGCGGCGGTGGCGGAACACTTTCTCGCCGTATAACTGGCTCTCGGCGATGACCTCGACGCCGTGCGCCGGCAACCGCAAGCCGCGCTCCAGCGGATAGACGCACATCCCCAACGCGAGCGCCGGGTCGGCGATGAACGCGGCGAAGTTTGCGCATGGCGCGGCGGTCAAACCGTGCTGCGCGAGGATGCCTTCCATGGCCTCGCGGCGGCCGGCGGTTTCGACGCTGATGAGTTGGCGGGTGGTGGCGTTGGCGCCGGCGACGGTGACGGTGCCGGCATCGACGGTGACGGTGCTTCCGGCATCGACGCCGGCCACAGTGGCGGCGGCAGATTCGCCGGCCGCGGCGCCGTTACTGTCGCCGTCGCCGCGCCCATCCGCGCCGCGCAAATGCGCGATGAAATGCTGATGCGGCGACTCGTCGCGCGGCTCGACCGGCAGTTCCGGCGGCGGCGCGGTGGCCGCTTTCCACACCGTTTTGCCGCGCCCGCGGCCGCTGGGCCCGGTGCCGGCGTAGCGCATCACGCGGCGGGCGGCGCTCAAGCGCTCGCGCAATTCGCGCGGGCTGAGATACAACCGTTGCGGCGGCAGTACGCGGCGCTGGATGTCGACATTGGCGTTGCGGTGGCGGTCGTCTATTTCGGCCCAGTGCAGGCGCGCGGTTTGGTCGAGGTTGGCGGGCAGAATCCACAGCGCGCGGCCGCCGTCCAAGTAGTCGAACAGCGTGGCGGTGCGCTCGAAGAACAGCGGGAAGAAAAACTCGATGCCGGCCGGCAGTTGCCCGCGGCTGACTTCGGTGTAGGTTTTTTGCGCGCGCGGGTCGCCTTCAAATTCGCGGCGGAAGGCTTCGCGGAACAGTTGAATCGACGCCTCGGTGAGCGGGAACTCGCGCGCCGGCAACAAGGAGATGCGCTCGGCGGCCGCGCCGGAACGCTGCGTGTCCGGGTCGAAATATTTGATGGACTCGATTTCGTCGTCGAACAAATCGAGGCGAAACGGCAAATCCGCGCCGACCGGAAAGATGTCGACCAAGCCGCCGCGCAGCGCGAACTCGCCGGCCGCCATGACCTGGCGCACCGCCGCATAATGCGCCGCGCCGAGGCGCTCGCGCAGCGCATGCATGTCGATGCGTTGGCCGCGCTGCAACTCGAAACACTGCCCGGCGATATACGCCACCGGCGGCAAACGCTGCATCAAGTTGGCGCAGGTGGTGAGCAGCACCGAGTGGTTGGCGCTCGGCAACGCGGACAAGATTCGCAAGCGCTCGGAAGTAATGTGCGGCGGCGGCGAGAACACATCATACGGCAGGCACTCCCAGCCCGGAAACGCCAGCACCGGGATGGCGGGGGGGTTGGTGGGGTGGGTGGGGGCGGCCGCGGAATCGCTGACGGTGTTGGCGGCATCGTCCGCGGCATTTGCATCGACGCTGACGGTGTTGGCGGCGACATCCGCGGCGGAGGCGGTGGCATCGGCGTTGGCAATGGAGTCGGTGGCGGCGTTGGCGGCATCGTCCGCGGCGTTGGCTCCGTCGCCGGCACCGTCGCCGAGGAAAAATCCCAGTTCGCTTTCCAGCACTTGCAGTTGGCGCGAATCTTCCAGCACCACGACGGTTACGCCGGCGTTGCTTTGGCGGTCGCCGTCACCGTCACCGGCCGCGGCCGCTGTCGCCATCGATTGCGCCGCCTCCGCCACCGCCAACGCCGCGGCCGAGCCATGCAACCGCGCCCAGCCCAGCGTCTCCGCGCGCCCCGGCAACGGCGGATTCAACAACAACTCAGGAACAAACGCGGACGCCATCGGCAACCCAACAGAAAAACCGGCGCGGATTGTAACCGCTCACGCGCGGCAAACGCGCATACCGCGCCGTTTCGTCACGCCGCGGTCAAGCAAAAATCGTACCAGGGTCGGCGCTCCAGTAACACCGGTATGGCTTGGGAACCGCCGCGCGGCCGCGACGGTGAAAATAAATCAAGCGCACGCTGACTTGCCAATTTTTGCCATGCGAAAACTCGCGCGGCGAACCGGGCGCCGCTTCGAACAACGTTTTATAGCCGTCTATTTTGCGCATGGCTTGCGCATGCTCGGTGCCTTTCGGGTCGACAAACACGATGCGGTAAGCGTCTCCTTTGCACATCCAGAACACAAAGTCCGGGCAAAAATTCCGGTATTCGTTGCGGTTGCCGTCGAAGTACGGAATGTGAATGCGGTCCAGCGATTCGTCGATTTTGCTGAACATCCACGCATCCCAGTCCGGCATGTTTTTGCCTAACCAAGCTTCCAAGTCGTTCAGGAAATCGACTTCGCTTTGGAACTTGATGATGTGCTGCATGTAATCGGCGCGCTCGTTGCCCCACACCACCGGCAAGTAATAATGCCCAGCCAAGTTTTTGATGGTCAGGTCGTCCAACTTCGATTCATCTTTGCCCGCGGTTTGCCGGTTAAATTCTTCCCGCGTGATTTCCCCGGCCTTGAGTTGCACCGCGATGTCGGCGATTTTGTCGTCCGACACACCGCCCGCTTTAACCATCTCGATTTCCTTGCGCAACTCGCGCGCGCGCTCCGGATGCGCGCGAATGTGACGGAAGTGCACGATGTCTTCGTCGTCGATTGCGCGCACGCCGTCCGACACTGTCGCAGTTTTGGCGAGATGCGCGAGTAAGCGACTCTGCAGGAACGCGAGCATCGCGTAGTTTTTGGCGTCGATTGTTATGCCGCCATCGCCGGCGACCGCGGCGCGCAGTCGGGCGATTTGCGCGGTGTCGAGTCCGTCGCGCACCGTCAACAGCGCATCGGATGTTTGCGCGAGATAAACTTGGAATCGCGCAAGCGTCTCGGCGTTCATGGAAAACGCGGCGCGCGCCGAATCATCAGCCGCTTCCCGGTACGCCGGCGCCAGCAGCGGCATGTCCGCGCCGTGGATTTGCTTGCGCGGCGCTTCGCTGAACACATCCAGCGCCTCAAAAGCGGCGCGCTTCTCGCTTTCCAATCCGGCCAGCACCGCCTTGATGGCGGCGCGGTTGGTGGCGAACAAAAACAGCGTTTCCGGCAACTGCACACGGTCGCGGACGGTTTGCAGCGCGCGCTGCCCGGCGATTTCCGGCGCGAGAAAGGAAAACCGGCGGCGCTTGCCCGGCAGCGTCTCAATGCGCACACCGCGGCCGACCGACTGCACCACAAACTTCTTCGCTTCCCGGCCGCCGATGTTGATGAAGTTGATGACATTCGGGCGGTTGGAATCCCAACTCTCGAAGAACGCGCGCGAGCCGAGCAGAATGGTGATGGAACTGTGCTCCAGTTCGGCGAAGAACGAGCGCTCCTGCAGCGCCGCGGTTTCCTCGTAGCCGGCCAGCAGTTTGTTGCGCCATTTGGAAGTGTCGCCGATGCGAATCAACGCGAACGGCGCGTCGGCGTTTTTCAATTGAAACGCCAGTTCCTTGTTGTCGCCGCTGCGGATGACTTGCAACGCGCCTTTGCGCCGGCTGAGGAAAACCGCCTCGCGCAAGTCGGTTATTTTCATTTTCTTCATCGCCTCCTCGCCCGCGCCGACGATGCCGCCGCCGTCGCCGCCGAACAACAACTGCGCGTCGCGCCATTCGTCGATGAGTTCATCGCGCGCCGCGCGAAAACTTGCATCGTCGATTTCCCCGGCGGCGATTTCGCGCAAGGTTTGAAAGAACGCCCACAAGTCATTGCGCTCGTTTTCGATGTCGGTGTTGACCGAGTTGACCAGGGTCAGCATCAACGGCAAGTGATAGAGTTGCGCCTGCTTGGATTCGGCGCGCAATTCGCGCACCCGCATGCCCGCAAAGCCGAGCGTGAGCAGCGACTTCAAAACGATGCGGCGTCTGTCGCCGTGGTCGATTTCCCGCGCGGCGAATGCGCTGTATTCCTTCTCGTTCAGGTAGATGTTTTTGCCGTGGCCGTTTTTGATGAACTCCTCCAAGTTGTATTTCTTGACCGTGGTTACGATGTCTTCGGCGTCGGTGAAAGTGGCGGAGAAGTTAAACAAAAACCCGCGCCGCGCCAGCACCGCGTAATACGCCTGCCGTTTGGAATCCTCCTTGCCGCCCTTGTGCGCTTCGTCCAGCAGAATGAACCACTGGCCGTCGTTTTCGTAAACGCGGTAGTCGGTCAGCGCGTCTTTTTGCACATCGGATAAGTTGTCGCTGCGGTGGTAATACACCGTAACCGCATCGCCCAACTGCGCTTGGCGGCCGCGGTGCAAGTCGCGCAGCGGCACCAGTTCGATGCGCAAACCGGTTTGGTTAAATTCCTCGACGGTGCGGCGGATTTGCCCCAACAGATGCTCGCTCGGCGCGAGAATCAGGATGTTATGCGGCGGAATTTCACGGTGCTTTTGCAGCGCATGCAAGTATTCAATCAACTTCACCATCACCAACGTCTTGCCGCTGCCGGTCGCCATCCAAAAACACATGCGGTTGATGAGGCGGCGGTATGCAATCGCATCGCCTTGCGGCGCGATAAACGGCGACAAGATGCGAAACACCGGATTCTCGATTTGGTTTTGCTCCGCGGCCCGGGTCTCGTATCGCTTCACATCCAAGTTGTCGATGTCGCGCCCGTACAACCCCGCAAACATTTCCTTGCGCGCGTCATCAACCGCCGGCGCTTCCGCCGCCGACCAGTCGTGCGCGTCGCCGTAGTAAACAAACAACCCGCGCGCGGCGTTTTTCAGCGCATCGGTCTGGTAGTCGTATAAAGTTTTCCCGGCCGAAAACCGCTCGATGTCCGGCACCCGCCAAGTCTCCGGCAAATCGCCGTAGTTGCGGGAGCGGGTGATTTGTTCAAGGTGCGGGTGCATGACTCTCCACTCATGCTTCTCACTCTCCCCACCACAAATACGGCCGGAGCAGGGCGGTGAGGCGCTGTTTTTCCGGTTCGGTCATGGTGGCGGGGTTGGTTTTTTCGGTTGTACCGTCGGTGAAGGTTACGCTGTCGGCGGTGCGGCGGCGGATGGGTTTGCCGAGAATGTTGGCGAGGGATTCGGCAATGTCGATGTCAGGGTACAGGTTTTTGAGGTTGATTTCCAGTTTGCCGTTTTTGGGTTGCGCGGCGTGGGCGAGTTTGTCGTCGGCGAAGAAGACATACTGCTCGAACGGCGACTTGGCGCTGTCCAGTTCCAGTTGCTCGCCGTCTTGGTGGCGGGAGTTTTTCAGCGTCTCTTCGTATTGTTCCAGGGCGTAGTATTTGAATGCGCCGCCGCCTTTGTAGTCCGCGTTGTTGCCGTTACCGTTGCCGTTGCCGTTGCCATTCCCGTTTCCATTTCCAGACGCATAGCCGCCAAGCACCTTTTTGAGGCGCGGCAAAACTACCGTGTTGAAATGCTCGCCCATTTCCACGCCCAACCACTTTCGACCGAGTTTCTGCGCAACAGCCTGAGTTGTGCCGCTGCCGGAGAAAAAGTCCAAGACGGCGTCACTTTTCGAGGTGCCGGAATCGATTACCCGAGCGAGCAACCGTTCGGAATTTTCGGTGGCGAATTTTTGCCCCACCGTTCTTGCCATGGTGTTGGAATAGCCGGGAATATCGGTCCAGTTATTCTTGATGTTTTTCCAAAGCGGCCAATACTTAACCCGACCGTTTTCAATTTTGATTCGGCCTTGCTTATGATGTTCGTCAACCACTTCCTGAGTCAGGCCCCAAATACGGCCATTGGGAGCGGAATATTCTTTTCCGTCAATTACCCGAACGCCGTTCTCGCCATTTCCATTGCGACTCGGCAAAAACGGTTCGTGCCAAACTTCATCGATGCGCATTTCTCTCAATTGGTTAACTCGCGCATCATCGCTCTTCCCGAACAACAGTACGCTGTCAACATCATTCATCAATTTCTTCAAAAACGGAGTCGGCGCCTTGAAGAATTCTTGCGTTCTATTTACGATAATTTCATTCTTGAAATTATCCTTGCCGAAAATGGCATCCAGCAGACAGCGCGCAATCCAGTTGCCGTTGCAGTCACAACGAACAAAAATGGAGCCGTTGTCCGCAAGAAAATCTCTTGCCACGGAAATTCGATTTTCCAGCATCGTCGCCCAGCACGAATCTTTGTAATTCGTCCGGTAATCAAATTGGTCGCTGCCGTCCAGGTTAAACGGCGGGTCGATATAAATGCACTTCACTTTCCCCGCATAGCGTTTGCGCAAACTGTTCAGCGCCTGCCAGTTTTCGCTGTGCACCAATTCGCCGTCCAGCGCCGCATCCAAATCGCCCAATCCGTCGAGAATTTCAAGTTCCAAGTCCTTGAAATGCTTGGTGTCCAGCGGCAGGAATTGATGCGCGCCGTTGGCGGCGTTTTTGCCGCCGATTTTTTGCTGGCCGCGGGCAATCCGTTTGATTGCAAAGTCGTCATTCACGAGTCCAAGGCCGCGCCATTCCTCAACTTGCGCTTTGGCGTTGTTGTGCTGCGTTACCTTTTTCAGCGTCGCATCGGTGAGTTTATCCAGCGTTACGACATAGTTAACCCCGCGCACGAACTTCGGCTTTTCCCATGCGCCGCGCAACTCGTCTTCGAACTGGGCGATGAAGTCGATGATGTCGCAAGCGGTGTCTCGGATGGCTTGAATCTGGCGAATTCTTTCCTCTTCAAACACGGTGATGCCGTGGAAGAGGTATTGGTAAACCCACAGGTCGAATTGCTCGCGCAAGAATCCGCGCGCGTCTTTGTTGATGAAAAAGTCGGCTTCGGTTTGGCGGCGAAATGCGCCGACGGCTTTGTGCAGTTGCTCGTCGGTGATTTTAACGCCGCCTTTGCGCGATTGCTTGATGATGTCGTCGGTTTTGGTTCGGACGCCGCCGCTGGAGTAGGCGACTTTGAGGCGGACCACGCGGCCATTCGGTTCTTGCTTCACTTCATCGAAGGTGAAAACAAATTCGCGCCGTTCGTTGTTTTTCTTGTGCTCAATGGTGGAGGCGTCGAAGTAAAAACGGCGGGTGTTTTGCGGCTTGCCTTCTTCGTTCAGTTCCACCGGCATCGAGCGCACCAAGACATCGGATTTGACATAGTAGAGCATGCGCGTTTTCCACGCCAGCGCGACATCTTCGCCGTCGGCATAGACGCGCTCGTAGACGCGGGAAAACGCCGGCAAGTGGCGGAAGTAAATCGAGCCGCTTTCGCAGAAGTATCGACTAAAAAAGGTGTGGAGTTTGTCGAACATTTCCTCGCGGAAGGAGGAGCGTTTTTCCGCGCGGGCGTCGATTTGCGCGAGGAGTTGCGGGCGGATGGAGCGAAAGTAACCGCGTTTCATGCGCATGAGGTTGACGAAACCGGAGTCGCCGTCCACCTCGGCGCCGGTGAACAGCGATTCGAGCGCGTCCAGAAAGCGCGTTTCTTTGGTCGGGGTGTTGATGGGGATTCTCCGCGGGGTTTG